>CAZJWE010000089.1:0-13095 GCA_964549265.1 uncultured Bacteroidales bacterium
CCAAGCTGTATGATTTTTTCATCCGTTTTTTTATGTGCTGCCGGTTCCTGAATCTGAGGCTGATCATTCGCCTGTTTATGTTCTTCAGGTTGTATAGATTTCTGAACAGGTGGACTGGTGGCTTGTCTTGATTGGATTTCTTGTGGTTTCATTATCATTGTATTTCTTGGGTAATTATTTTGTTTCTCTCTGGCATTATTTTTAGTATATTTCTTTTTAAATAATTGTTTGATTTTCATGATTTATGCTATTTTACAAATTGTATATATCGAATTTTTAATGTCGTTGAAATCAGCAAATTGATCTACACAGGTATAATATCCAGATTCGTTGTTTTCATATCTGTTCATGGTTTGATAATCAAATACAAATTGTATAATCTTTAACAGGGGGTTATGCTTTTGATATTCTTTAAGTAAAGCGAGTGAATTTTGGATTTCATTTTTTTTAAATCCAACAAGCATAACATCAATATTTCGTAATGATTTTAATTCTGAACAAGGTTCGAGGCAGGAATTCTCACCAACAACATATACATTAGGTTCCTTCTTAAAGAGAGAGCATAAAACCTTCCTGTATGGCTTGTGATAATGAATAATATATATACCAACAGATTTCATAGTAAAAATAATTTTATTTTATTTTTTAAAAGAAATCAAATGTATGGCAGTTGGTATTTAATTAAAAGAGCGTAAATGCGGTTTTAACAAAATAAGGAAGTAATACTTATATAAAAAGCAAAGGAATTATATTTTAAAATATTTATTTTTTATGGCATATTTTACAAGTTCAACCGTATTTTTGGTGTTTGTTTTATCCATAATTCGGGCACGGTGTCCTTCCACAGTACGTTCACTTAAAAATAACAAATCTGCAATTCCCTGATTTGTATATCCTTTACATATTAATATTAGTACTTCTTGTTCGCGCTTTGTTAATTTTATATTGTTACTGTCGGAATGCATTTCATTAATTTCTTTATGATTTTGATCCGGTAAGACATTCCCGGATATTTCAAGTTCAGAACCATTTTCATATACATTACCATAAAAACGGGTATGGATTATTTTATTCGATTTATTAATGAACCTGATTTCATCATCTATATTGGTAATGATTTCTTTTACACAATTATTTATGGCTTTAGTCAGCCTCATTATGTCCTCATCAAAAAGAATATCAAACAGTTTCATTTTCTGCAATTCTTTTTCATTGTATCCGGTTATTTTCTGAAATCTATAGTTGCTATAAAAAAACCGATAATTTTTTGTTGTAAACACCCCTGTAAATGGATTTTTCTTAAAAAAATTGCATTCTCTTTCATAATGTTTTTTGATCAGATTTATCTTATTTAGCTTGTTTCTTATCAAAGATTCAAGGTGAAAATAATCTATTGGTTTTGCAATAAATCCGTCCATTCCCATTTGAAGGCCTTCAAGAATTTCTTCTTCCCTGTTTTTTGAAGATAAAATAACAAAAGGAATATGCGCCATGAATTCAATTTTTTTTAAAACATTATAAACTTCGAATCCGCTAAATTCTGACAAATTGAGTTCACTTAAAATAATATCCGGCTTAAATTTTAAAGCCATTTGGACCCCCATACCACCATCATAAGCAGTTTTACATGTATATCCCAAATCATTCAAAAAATCTTCAAGGCTATTTTCAGATTTTTTGCCGTTTGTTATGATCAGTATTTTGTGCATAAAAAGTATTATAATCTATTTCATACGTTTATATTTCAATTTTCAATAGTTTACCTTCTTTTTATTTTGACAAATAAAATCAGATGGAGGTCGCCATGATCTGTTTAATGTATTGATTATGTCAAATCTAAATAATTTACACATACCCATCTGTGTAAGCATTAAAGTTTTTCTCATGGTCCAGGTCATATGATGATATTGATAAATTGACTATTCACAAGTTGATTCGGTTAAATCAAAATTAAAAAACTATTTGTTTTTACAATACCTCCATTAATGCAATGATTTTGATTCAATGTTTAATGCTATGTTTATAAATAGCTTTTAAATTTTTTGGGAGAAATAACCCACATAATACAAAATTAAATGTTTATTAATTTGGTATATAGGCAATAATACTTGTTCGTGTTAAATAGGGGGTTTCCCCCTGTTTTTGTATAATTTTCTAAAATTAAATCACTTATAACATAAAACCATCTAAAAAAAGTTGTCGTTTCCTTTATAACATTGATGAAAATCATCATAAAATTCAACATAATAAATTATCTATGTCTCTAATGTAACTTTTTTGGATCCGAAGAAGAAACAGTTTATGAATTATATATCGTTGAATAAAAAAAAATTGCGATTAATCAAATAAATAAAAAATAGAATTTTAAATTTGCACCATTATTTATTCATTAAAAATTTAAAAGGAGACAATTATGAAAAAACAGTTTATCTTAGTAAGTATTTTAAGTTTTGTAATCACCCTATTTATCCAAGCTCAATCATTACCGACAGGTTTTGAGGAATGGTCGGAAACCACTTTAGAGCAACTGCCAGAACCTTTAGATTTTTGGTATTCCAATAACTCTGATGCAGATTCTTTTTATTATGGAGGAGGGCCGGTTAAAAAGACATCAGATAGTTATTCGGGAGATTATGCAATTCGGTTAGAAACCATTATAGATCATGATGGCGATACTATTCCTGGGTATATTTCTCCTCATCCCGGTATCTGGGAGGAAGGCTTAGTTATTACCGGTACTCCCGACTCTCTCATCGGTTATTACAAATGCAATATCATGCCTAATGATACTGCACGGGCGTATATTCATTCACAAAACGGAACTGTTTACGGGGATATAAAATTCACTCCATCAATGAATACCGATAATTATGCGCGATTTGCAATGCCTATGCACATACAAGGGACTGATACCATAGAATTGGTTTTAAATTCGAGCACTAAAGATTGGGACAAAGCTATTCCCGGCACATGGATACAATTTGACAGCCTCTATTTGAAAGGAGCAGGACTGGATCCTGGTGACACCCTTGGCAATAATGACTTTGAACGATGGGCTGCTCCGAGTTCATATAGTTTCAAAAACCCTGTGGGTTGGTCTACATTTAACTATGTTACAGAATTCTGGGGAGACACTTCTTTTATCTTTGAATCTGATGATGCATATTCGGGTTCATCCAGCATAAGCCTGGTCAGTGATACCTTACCCGGGCCACATGGAAATAGTGAGCCGGTAATGTTATATAATGGGAAGATATCAGGAGATGCACCTTCCGGAGGATTTATAACCAATCAATGGCCGGATTCCATTGTTGCTTATTGTAAATATTCCCCTGTAGGAAGCGATTCGGCTGTATTTGCAGTAATTAATGGTAGTGCAGATTTAAATTCAGAAGGACCGACCGCTCAAAATTCCGTTATTAAAATGATATCTGCAACCCCCTCTTTTGAAAAATTTGTTTTTGACATGACTTCAATTACAACAGACTCATCTGATCCTGATTCGGTATTAATAGTCATCTCGTCAAGCAATATTATGGCAGAATCTTTTGAAATAGGCAGTCAATTGTGGGTTGACGATATAACCCTTTATCCACAAATTGTAAATGACATTAAGATTTCTACTGCAAATGGAGATACAGTAGTTTATATTGACTCGACTTTACAAATGCATGCAGAAGTATTCCCTAATTATGCATTAAATGATTCAGTTGCATGGAGTGTGGATGATGAAAATTTTGCAACCATTGATCATAATGGCCTGCTTACAGGTGTTTCCACAGGAACTGTTACTGTAACTGCAACGTCAACAGATGGAACTGATGTTGAAGGAACTAAAAACATCACTGTATCAGCTGGTTCATCTATTAATTCAGATATTAACAATACAGATATTTCTATTTATCCGATTCCTGCTGAATCTGTCATAAATATTGCTTCTGAAAATGCTATAACCGGGATTGCTAAATTAATCAATCTTTCAGGAGTAACAATAATCGAATCTTCGATTGACAACACTAATTACAAAATAATTGATATATCAGGATTACAAAGTGGAGTATATTTTATCCGGTTGGAAATAAATAATGAATTAATGAATCAAAAAATTATTGTTAAATAAATAATTTTCAATGGTCATATGGAACTGCATGATTACAATAATCATTATCATATGAGTTTAATAATGATTGTAATCATGCTTGTTTCATTTTTTCTAAACGTAATACAATAAATACATAAAAAATTCGCAACAGGTTTCATTTTAACATGTTGCATATTAGCAACGAATGCACAGGTTTCCAATGACAGTCTGATTGGTTACTGGCCTTTTAATAAAAATGCCCTGGATGAAAGTGGCAACAATCATGACGGAGTTAATTCTGGAGCTGAGCTTACAAAAGACAGGTTTGGCAATGATAGTAGTGCATATTATTTTAATTCGTCAGATCATATTACTGCAATATATGATTGTTTATCCCGTAAAATTTATCTGGTTTGATTCCTTGTTGCTGTTTCGTTTATTATTCAGACATATCAACTAAATAGTGATAAAGTTTTATTGTGGTATTATTATTTTTTTTGTTTTTGGATGTAAAATATGATATATTTTCTTTTTTAAAATCACATTTATTTTCAAGTAGATCACCCATTGTCCATGATAAATCTGAATTTTCTGTCTCTTCTATCAAGGCTTCAATCCATTTGTTAATTTTATGAAACCACTTTTTTAATTCACCTGATTGAACATATCCAATCATCGCACTTTCTGAAAGATTTGGTGCGTGAATATTTAGTTTAAACCGTTCAATGCCACCACATGGTTTTAATATATTATCGCCAATTACATACTCTTTTTCTCTCCTTTTGGGTAAAGTTGGTAATCTTTTGGCTTCAATTACAAAAAACGGAGATTGTTCTGCATAGTGTTGGAATACGCCAATATCAACGTTTCTATTTTGACCTTTTGTTTGTCTCTGAGCAGCTTCTCTTATAAAAATAAAAGGTAAGTGTTTAGCATAAAAATCAAATGTCTTCGAAAAGTGCTCGCTTAATATATCTTCGGATGATTCTTGATGTCCTTTGAACTCTTGTTGAAAAATAATCAAGGTATTCCAAATGAATTCATTTAATCTTTTAATAATTGTACCTTTTCCAAATGAAGGGTTAGGGATATTATATATATTTTTTGAATAATCCTTTATCATATTAATATCCGGCATTATAAAGATCTACTATCGTTTCATCGGCATCCCTTAAAGCTATTGATTTTAACCAGTATCTATACTCTTTGGGTTTTAACAAGTAAATGGTATCTCCGTCATATATTTTTACTATCCTGTTGACCCTGTAACTCGTACCAGTTTTATCCATTACTAATTTAGCGATATGCTCTTCTATTCTTTCATCAGAAAATATTTGAGATTTGGAATGGTTTGTGTCTCCGTAAGTGAATGAAGAGCAAATAAATGAATTTGATTCTATTATTTTATCCTGGTAATATTTTTTTTCATTTTCTTCAAATAATGAATTTAACACTTCGCAAAAAATATTTCCAAATTTATATAGTTGATTACCTTTTACTTGATTTAGTATACTTATTTGTGAACCCCTACCTAAAAAATCTAATCCATGTTTTAAAGTATCTTCAATGAGTATCGAATCATATTTAGAAAATTCCATTTCCTTTTCATCTTCCGGAAAAGGTAAATTCATGATATCATTCTTCAATACAGTAAATGTGGATCTACTTATACCTGCCCTTCCACTAGTGGTTAATAGATAAAACCTAAACAACTGATTTTTTTCTATTCTTTGTTTTACTGTAAATAATTCATCAATATCTTTTTGTGGACAATGTATTCCAATGATTTCATTTCTAAAAGTCAAGTATCTATCAACAAAACTAACAGGAATTGATTTTTGACCAAGGTTTTCTTTAATTAACAAATGAGGGGGTTTAAAAATATTTTTATTATCCAAGGATTGTCTATAAAAATATTCATCTTTATTTTTATAAATTTCATTATAATTAATTCCTCTATAATCAAAAGCTTTTGTTGGTAGAGTATCAAAACCAGTTATATGTTTGGCCTTTTTATATTTTCCTGATTGTGTATCTTTATCTGTTATATTATTATCGGTTTTTCCTTTAATAAAGCCTTCGCCAAATACCCAGCCTTTTGCTTTTCGCTTTTCAAGAAATTCTTTAAAAGTTTGATATTTGATTATTTCTTTAATAAATGGATATATTCTTCCCCCTCCTAAGAGATTACATTTCCAAATATAGTAATCATTTAAAGCAGTGTCTTTATTCACCTTATGGAAATCATAATGATCAATTTCAAAATACTGCCTTTCCTTAGCGGACTTTAACTTTTTCACTGTAATATGGAAAATAGGCTCATTGTCAGGTTGCATGTTTTGCATGAAGAAAGCTGATACCGCAACATTTTTTTCATTCCCCTTATTTTTAAATAATACAGCGCTCAAATAGGTAAAATCAATTATTTGAGGGATATTATAATTGCTAAACAGCCAATTTCTGAATTGTACCGGTTTATTGGAATTATTATACAACAAGGGGCCTGAGGGAAGTACCAATGAAAGCAGGCCTGAATTTCTTTTAGCCAGCTTTATACTTTGAATGGTGAATAATAAAGCACTTTGATTGTTAGGTATCTTATTTTTAAATCCTATGTCATGTACCAATTTATTAATTGAAGGATGTTTAGAACCATATTCAATAAATGGGGGATTACCGATTACAAGATCAAATTGTTCTTTTTTATCATCCGAAATCCATTCAAAAAAATCGGCATGAACAATATTATCACTCAAATCATCAAATTGTAAATTCTCCCAAATAACCTTTGGCGATAGTATATCGCATAGTGCAAGACTTAAGCTAAATATAGCTAAATCTACAGCTTCCCCTTCCTTATCTACGCCATAGATATTACTTTTTAAAAATTCTTTTAATAAATGTAAATGCTCTTTACCCGGAACTATCCACTTGTTATTTTTTTTATGAAATTTAATCCGCCACCAATCAACCAATCTTTTAAATGCTGAAACTAAAAATATCCCGGAACCGCATGCAGGATCTATAACCCTACATTTTAAATTCGGTTTATTAAGAGGCATAGTCTCATCTATCATAAAATTTACCAAAAAGGATGGCGTATAGGCAATACCTTTATTTTTATCAGCTTCTAAAAAAACTTCATAAATACTGCTAATAAGTTCAACAGGTAAATGATTAAATGAATATATCCTCCATAATACATATTGTTTATTGTCGATTTCACCGGAAAGAAAATCAGCTAAAGGAGATAAATTAGCATTGTTTATTTCTTCTTTTTGTTGTTCAGATAAAACAAAAATTTTTCCATTGAAGTGGCCGCTTAAATACTCAAAAAGAGACAATAAATATCCATTTCTTATAACTTCGATAAAGTTATTGGAGAAACCAAATTCTTTTCTGTTAAAAAATCCACTTTTAAAAACTCTTGTTTCATTTCCATTCTTATCAAAATCAACCCTCTCTTCTAAATACTTGATTAAAATACTTAATACAAGTAATTTACTTGAGGTTTCCTTGCTTAACTTTATCTTTTTAAGGAAATGGTTTCTCGCATTTTTTAATTCACCGATTAATTTTTCATAAGCTGTATGTTGGTATCCAAAATCAATTTTTGATTCATCCCAAAAAGTTCCATTATCAAATTTTTTAGCAGAATATTCTTCATATCTTTCCTTTGCCTCACCTGCAATTTTTAATATATCAAAGGGGCTAACCTCTAATTCGTTTGACTCGTTAATATCTACTGATTTTGATGAATTGAATAATTTTATTTCAGACTTTGTAATTACGAGATACAATCGAACTTCTGAATTGCTCCATACTTTTTTGTGAACCTCTACAATATCTTTTTCTTTTATTGTGAAATCAAAAATGTATAATTGGGGAATAGACGGCCTACCATCTGGAAAGTTTCTGAAATAAACAGCATCAGCTTCAACTTTTGAGGCTCGTTCCAAAGTCAGTCTCTGAGAATAATTTATCTTCGAATAAGAATTATCTAATTCTGAAACATGAACCAGCCCCGAAGAATAAACATCTGTTGGTAGCATCTCCAATTGAGATAACCCTTTTGAAACTTCATCTGTGAAAAATTGGAGCATCTTTATTTTTTAGTCAAAGTTAATAAATCATATTGTAATTTTAAACATAAATAAAAATGACAGACACTAATTTATCAATGGGTTAAAATATTTGTCATTATTTGTTTCATTCTATATTTTATCTACAAACGAAAACACTACTACTGCTTTCCCAGCTTTGCCGCCTTTAAATGATACAATCAGGTGGTAAACACCGGTTTTTTTGCATACAAAATCAAACGCCTTAAATACCTCCCCACTCGATTCAACTACATTGCCCCCTACCTTTTCATGTGTATCATACAGTTTAATAATTCCTTGTCCGCTATTTTCCGTTTCACAAACTGAAAAACGGTATATTGTATTTTTTTTTAAGATCATAGAATATTTTGCTATTTGCATTTTTTGGCCTGTACCTGCTGCATCGAGTTTCACAATATAATTTTTCAGATACGTAGCATCATCTCCTGAATTGTCAACACATGCATCCACCAGGATATTTTCGGGCTGGCTTAATAACTTTCCCTGCCAAACTATGCACATACATAGTATCCACATCATAATTATTTGTTTTTTCCTCATAGTATTTTGACTTTGCACGTTTATGTATTCATTCTTTAATCTATGTTAAAAGACATTTGCATGCCAGTTTTTCTGTTATCCTATTTTATTTTCTTCAATTCATTCCTTACGTTCTCTGTTTTGCTAATAATACTTTCCAAAAGGGCGTCACTCATATGAATTACACTTTTTTCATTTTGGATTATTGTCAGCTTTCCGTCTTTTACAACCGACTCAGGCTCACCAACTTCGATAGTAATTTGCACCTTGTCGAATTCCGTTTTAATGATGCTTAATTCATCTACCAGGGTGCTCATATATTCTTCCTGCTTAAAATTCTTAAGAATCAGCATCAATTGGTCAAGGATGATTTTCTGCTCTCCTATTGCTTGTTTGAGTTTTCCTGAGGCTTTGCCTTCTGCTATTTTTGATATCAGATACAATCCCTCTACCCATGCACCGCTAATAATTACAGCACTAATACTGCTTCGGTTATTACGTCTCAAATAATCATCTACCTGGTTGAAACTCCGCACTGAGATGTACATGAGCGAGTCAAGGTTCTGGCTATTTTGGGCAAGTTGCTTGAGCAGTGCAAAATCAAAAAACTGCCCCACATTCAACTGGTCTGCCAGTTTTTTGATGGCACGGACATATTCAAGCACCATGCTTTTTTTCTGGTACATGTTGATGTATCCCAGGTCTGCCCCATAAACCCCCAGGTTAAATGCCTGGCTGTAAGCAGAGATGATCTGTTCCGGATTATCAGTGGTTGCCAGATGTTTACTTGTAAAGGATACCCCCATGCTTTTAATCAACGCCGCCATTTCAACCGGAGATGCAATGTTTTTCACAATATTACTCATGGCCTGGCCAGTCACTTCGGCCGGTTGTGAACGTTGTATGGAGTCAATTTTTTGTATAATATCTGCTTCTTCTGCCATTGTTCCTGAATGGCTTTTACTTTCTTTCTCCTCGTTTTCATGATCTTTGTCTTTTGATTTTTGCGTACCAATTTCATGATCTTGCGATTGTTCATAGCGCAAAGAATCGGGTAGCTCCATTTTAGTCTTTTTATTCCCTGATTTACAGCCACTCATGAAGGTCAAAACAAATATTGTATATAATATGGTTCTTATCATAATGCAAATTTTAAATTGTATCAATACTCCACTTTACGAGATATGATGTCAATGAGTTTCATTTTTATTCATCCTCTTTTTTTTAGAATTTCCGGAAAATTAATCAGCTTTTTAAACCATCCATAATACAACGAGACATACATGATGATTGTAAACACCCACACCACCATCATATTAAACCAATATGTATCTATATACATCCCGGCTATGTGTTTTTGTGGTGCATAAAAATGACTGCGGAAATCCAGTGCATTCCTGGGAAGCGGATTAAAGAAGACGGGGTCTACCTTCCGGTATAAATGGCCTTTGTACTCCACAATCTTATTGTCTTCCAGCACCTGTTTTACGATGTCGGCTATGTTGTCATTATGATACTGGTTTTTGATGCGGGTGAAATGCTCACTGTCTTTTTTCATCCAATACCCGATCATCTTTTGTTTGCGCTTGTTGTATTTGCTGAATACCTCGCCATAAAATTTATCCAACAAGTCGAAATACCGGCTGATGCCTGCCGCCTTGGTAAGGTTGAAATCTTCCGGTGAGCCCTTTTTCAACGCCGGACAGTCTATAAACGGGGTGATGCAGTGCTCTTTGGCATATTCGTTGTGCAAAAGCCCGAAACTATATCGTGTCTCCATTAATGTATCGTGGGTCTCGTATTCCTTTTTGCATTGTTCCAGATGCTTTCGCAATTCCGGCAGGTAATACACCCGTTTGTAATCCGAGTTGTTGATCTTTTTTTCTACTTCATAAAACTGGCGTTCAAACATATTGTTTTTGTATTGGTTCACCATCAGTGCCTCATACGTCCACTTGGTAGGCATGAGCTCGGCGATCACCGGCACCCTTCCCACACTGCTGATGTGGCGGTTGAGCTTATCAAAGTCGAACATGGCTCCGCTCAATATCATCATCGGGATCATCACCAGGGGGATCATGATATAGATGGTGACCACCGAATTGAATGAGTCGGATATGTTCAACCCCAACAGGTTGGCAAATGCTGCTGTGGTAAATAGGGCAAACCAGTAATAGAATAGCATGCCCCTGATCTCCAGGATGCTGTTGGCTATGATCACAAAGGTAAAGGCCTGGATGGCCGATAGTAGAAGCAATATTGAGACTTTGGAGACCAGGTAGCCCGAACGGCTAAGGTTCAGGAACTTCTCTCGCTTCAATAGTTTTTGGTCTCTGTATATCTCTTCGGCGCTTTCTGTTAGTCCGAGGAATAAAGCTACAATGAGCGCCATGAAGATGAACCGGGCGATGTTTGCATTCTCACGGAAAATGTAAACACTCGACGAGGGATCTTCGATATACCGCACGATAAAGGCCAGGATGAATGCCAGCACCGGTGCTTCCAACAGGTTCATGATGATGTACTGCCGGTTGCTGATCTTGGAGAGAAAGTCCCGGACAGTATAGACTCTCAATTGTTTGATCCACCCCGGTATCTTCAGAGCCTTGGGCATGTTTTCATGTTCTTTCTTTTTTTCTTCCAGCGGGATGTTTTCCTGAAAATATTCTTCCCATTTTTGGGGTGAGATTTTCCGCTTCCCGGTGTATTTCCCAAACTCATCCACCACCCGTGCTTCCACAATGTTGAATATCAACTCGGGGTTCACATTCCCACAGGTGGGGCATTCGCCTATATCACTGTTGATCTGGGCATCCATCTTTTTGAAGTACATCACTGCTTCGATGGGATTGCCGTAGTAGATCATGCGCCCGCCCACATCCAGGAGCATCATGTTGTCGAACATCTTGTATATCTCTGACGAGGGCTGGTGGATGACCACAAACACCAGCTTGCCTTTGATTGACAGCTCCCGGAGCAGGTCCATCACATTTTCTGAGTCTCTTGAAGAAAGGCCTGTTGTGGGCTCATCCACAAACAATATGGAGGGCTCCCTGATCAACTCCAATGCGATGTTCAATCGCTTCCGCTGGCCTCCACTAATCACTTTCTTGATGGGTGAGCCCACTTTCAGGTCTTTGTATTCAAGTAATCCCAGGTTGTCAAGGGTCTTGTCTATGAGGTCCAGGATGTCCTGTTCGGGCTTGTCCTTAAAACACAGCTTGGCATTGTAATAGAGGTTTTGAAACACCGTCAGCTCTTCTATCAGCAGGTCATCCTGGGGTACCAGGCCTATTACTCCTTCTGTCTTTTCCGGTTCTTCATGCAGGTCTATGCCATTGATGAGCACCCGCCCTTTGGTGGGCCGTTCCATGCCACAGAGTATGTTCAACAGGGTGGTTTTCCCGGCACCGCTCACTCCCATGATGCCCAACAACTTGCCGTGGTTCTCCGAGAAGCTGACATCATTCAACCCTACTTTTCCATTCGGGAAGGTATAGGTGACATGCTCACAATGGTACGATATTTTGCTTTCTGCAACATCTTCCAAAAAATGCGTGGTGATGTCGCTGTAATAGACGGGCTTGCCTTTGGGCAGCTTCACCGTACTGCCACTGGCAAACAGGTATATGTTTTGGTTGTTTAGTCCGAGTCCGTTGTAAAACAATTCTTCATTACCGGTGTATTTGAGAAAATACAGCTCTACGCTTTTCACATGCAGGATCACAATGCAGCCATCCACCTCTTCGGTGTGAATGAGCTTGGCATGCTCAAAGGGGTACTCTTTATCGTCAATGATCAGGAAGTTGGGAGAGATGTCCATGTCTTTGGCTTCGTCTTTCACTATAAACTCCCTGATGTCATTGATCTCTTCCTGACTCAGTTTGAACACCTTGGCCACTGTCTGGATGATGGACATGCGCTGGGCGGTGAATTCCCCATGGGCATTCACCATTTCGTAGAGGCGCACCAGCACAATGATTTTTTGTTCCTGATTAAGGGTTTTGTTGATCTTTTTGCAAATGCCAATGATCTTCACCGAGTCGTGCACGGATGTCAGCTTTTGGCCTTCCTGAGGAGCTTCGTTAAGGCCTGCAAAGTTATCAAACAGTTCAATGTATTCGTTGACGGCCTCCTGGTTAAGCTGGCTTTTTAAAAAGTTGATCACAAACCGCCGCTCGTCGGAGTCTTTGCCAATGCCTTCGTCTTGTTTGGCAATCAGGGCAAACAGCTGCATCAGGGCTTTTAGGATTTCTTTGCTCATAGTTATAGTTTAAGAGTTTAAGAGTTGAGGAGTTTAAGAGTTTGAGAGTTTGAGAGTTGAGGAGTTGAGGAGTTGAGTGTGGGTGTGGTTAGTTATGGAACTGATTA
>CAZJWE010000090.1:0-12794 GCA_964549265.1 uncultured Bacteroidales bacterium
ATTTTGGGGCAAGCGTAACGAAGTTAGCGGACATTATGGACAAACACTAAATAATACGAGGATGATTATATAAGGTTACATTTTTGATGTTTGGTTTGCCGGGTTGTGTTTTTTGTTATTTGATAGGGTGTTGATTTTAAGGCATTTACGTTTTGCTTGAATAGGCTTTTGGTGATATAAATCATTTTATTTTTCGATCACTGGTTCCATCATCCGGCCAATGAAAACAATAGCATTTGTGCTTTTTTCTTTTATGGCAAACAAGAAAGGATGATCTGCATGGAAAGTTACAGGGCCGTAAGGGTTAACACTTGTATAAGTTATGACAACCGCTGTAACAGCAGCTGCCTCCGTCCCTTGTTCATTCACTTCAACAAATGTTTTGTGTTTTACCCTCGAGATGTATAAACCTTTGCCAACTCTGGCATTGATATTGGAAAAATCAGCCTGTCCCGCTTCAAATGCAATTCCCATGCCCATGTCTTTTAACACATCATTCAACCCGATGTCATATTTAAAAGTAAATTTAGGAAGCCAAATATCTACCTTTCTTTTTGATAAACTGTCCATCCATGCATTCCAGTGTTGGGGAGAAAGCGCGGATATCACATCATCTATGCCATCGTTTGCATTCGGAAGAAGGATGACCATACTGAAATCACCATTTCCATATGGGAGTTCCACCATTTTTAGCAAATCATTGGAATAATAATTAAAGGAGTCATTCATTTCCATCATAGGTACATCTTTTGTGTCCCCGTTTTTCAGATAAAAAGTGCGGTTAGTGGTGAGGCTGTCTTCAAATTCATATTTCCACGTCCCTTTAAAATATATGGCATTCAGCAGCACCATAATATCATTGGGGCTTAATTGGTTTAAGATTTTAGTGATTTTATTATTGGTGTAGTTCGCAACCCAGCTGTTGATCACATTTAATGAAGCAGGATCGCTAAAATCTAGCGAATTAACTTCTGCATCATAATATGTCTGGTTGGTGTTGACAAAGTCTTGTTCCACAGTAAACGACTCTTCATAATAAATGGCATTGGCAATATCCAGAATAACATCAGGATCAGCACTCACAAGCATGTCAATCAATGCTTCATAGGTTTGATTGATCTCATTTGTGCTTAAGCCTTCTTTTTTTAAAGCTTTTTCCATTGCTGCCTTTGTGCTGTCAGCTGCTCCATTGTATGTCATGGCCAATGCTAATGATACACTGGTGGGTGATATGAAAATATTTTTATTCTCATTTTCGCTGTTTTCTGCTTCCACAATTCTGGTGAACAAATCTATTCCAAAAGCATTGTCGGAAGTGACAATCTTCTCGGTGCATTTTTTTAAATCAACCGTTCCGGAAGTAGTGTCCGTTTCATTGGGGTTGTTGCTTGTATTGTTCTTTTCACAAGAACTTATTAAAAGAAAAAACACTATGCATAGTGTGCCTGTGAATAAGGATTTTAAATGTTGCATTGTTTGACTTTTTTAAATGTATAATTAAAACACTATTGAAATAGTATTTAACTGATTTCTATTTTCAAAATTAAGAAATTTAAATTAGATATTGATTATTATTTATTAGTCAATTGTTGAGTAGTTTGTTTCTTTTGCTTATTCCCATTCAAAGGATACCTCTTCATGAACCATGTGTCAAATGTTTGGTTTTCTAAAACTTCTTTATGATAGGTTTCAAAGCCATACCTTTCATATACATTTTTATTTTTTGGGATTGTTGTTTCAAGATAAATGGGCAGGTTTTCTTGTTGAGACAATTCATAAATACCTTTTTGAAGGTCTTTTGCGCCGCCGCTACCCTTCCCTTTGTCAGAAGCAGCAAACAACCAAAAATATAAATAATTGGAAGAAGGTTTATGCAACATCAACCGTTTCTGTCTTCTTATGATCTTGAATATATTTGAAAAGCCAATCACATCCTTAAGAAATTTAAATTTAAAATAGATGTTTTTCAATACATTGATCTTGTTATATTTTTTGTAGCATATTGCTACAGCTTCTTCATCAGTGGATAAATAAACACCTTTTTTGGCAAATCCAATATTCCACATATATTCTGCCATTGCCTTTAAACGTTCAGTTTTCTTACCATTGTTTTGAGTGAGCCAATTGAATGTATTATTGTCATTAAATGATTCCTCAATGATACGGATGACCTTGCTTTTATCCTTGTATTTTGCTGTTTTCATTAAAAATAGATTTTTATTTATTAAACAATTTTTATGCCAATTTATTATTTTCAACGTACCAGCTCATGCTATTCAATAACAAGACCAGGTTTGCAAAACCCTCAAATGAACAGTTTATTGATGTAATGGTATGTTTTCAGAGTTGTGTTTTGTATGCCGGACGGCCGGATAATCCCTGTATGGCAAATATGGATTTTATACGACAACTAAACATATAAGTTGGAATGGTTTTTGTCAATTAAGTTTATATCTGAATTTATATTCTTTTTAAAAATAATGCGTATGAAAACACTATTAATCATAGACATGCAGAATGATTTTCTTCCCGGAGGCGCTTTGGCTGTTCCGGAAGGAGATGAAGTGATATCGGTTATCAATAAAGTGCAAGCTAACTATGACCTTGTAGTCGCTACACAGGATTGGCATCCTGAAGGGCACGGTAGCTTTGCGTCTATCCATGAAGGGAAAAAACCAATGGATAAAACTGATTTAAATGGTTTGGAACAAATCCTGTGGCCTGATCATTGTGTTCAGGAAACCAAAGGAGCTGAATTTAGTGAGAAATTACATACTAAAAAAATTGAAGCCATATTCAGAAAAGGGATGGAAAAGGACATTGATAGTTATAGTGGATTTTATGATAACGGACATAAGAAATCAACAGGATTGACAGATTATTTAAGAGGAAGAAATGTGGATGAACTCCATGTAGCGGGTTTGGCCGGTGATGTATGTGTAAACTATACCATTCTTGATGCTGTTAAAGAAGGGTTTAAAACATTTTTAATTATTGATGGTACAAAGCCGGTATACAAAGATGGCTTTGATGCAGTGGTCGAAAACATGAAACAAAAAGGGGCAATAATCATCCGGTCAGGTGATGTGGAATAATATTAAAAATGAATACAATTTCCATCAAATTAAGCTGATTTTATGTATCTTGGCTTCATAAAATCATACGTGAATGAAAAATTATATCATACTGGCAATTGGAATATTTTGTTTTTCTGTGGTTTATGCGAAAAACATTTCAATTGATAAACTTAAATCCGAATTGAACAATGAACAGGATGATACGGCCAGGATTCATTTAATGAATACATTGAGTTTTGAATATGTCAAAAGAGGAATTTATTCAAAATCAATCGATTATGCCATTAAGGCGCTCGAATTATCCAAAGAAAAGGAATATAAAAGAGGCATTATAAATTCATATATTCAGTTGGGGGTAACAAATGAAAGACTAGGAAACTACCTATCTTCACTTGAACATTATATGAATGTATTGATATTGGTGGAAGAAATAAAAGATAAACAAAAAATACTGAAAAAAGTATATAATAGTCTGGGCAATGTATATATGTATTTGAGCGACTATCCCAAATCATTACGATATCATTTGAAAAGCCTCGAAATCAAAGAGGAACTAAATGATCAGGAAGGGATCGCAAAATCGTATAACAATATTGGGACAGTTTATCACAAACTTGGGGAGTTAAACAAAGCCAAAGAATTTTATATCAAAAGTTTTGAAATTGTTAAAGAAAGAAAGAATAAAAAAGCTGTTGCCGGATGTTATAATAATATTGGGGTTATCTATAAAGAAAAACGGGAATTTGAAAAAGCACTTGATTATTTCTTTAAAAGCATTGAGATATATGAAAATATCGGAAATCAAAAAGAAATTGCCTCAATATATAATAACATCGGGTTTATTTTTGATATGAATGGTAAATCTGAAAAAGCCCTGGAGTATTATAAAAAAAGCCTGGAAATCAACCAAAAAACAGGATCAAAAGCAGGAATTGCAGATTCTTATATACAAATCGGAAAGTATTACAATGCACTATGGGAATATAAGAAAGCCATTCATTATCTTGAGAATGCCATGCAAATCGGTAAACAAATAAAGTCTCTGGACATCATACAGGCAGCTTCACTCGAATTAAGCATAGCATACGAAAATATAAAAGATTTTGAGGAAGCATACAATGCATTTAAATTGTATAAAGCTGTAAACGACAGGATTAAAGATGAAGAAAAGATAAAGCGTTTTGCCCAGCTTGAAATGCAGCACGACTTCAATAAAAAACAAAAAGAACGGGAATTTATACTTAAGCGGCAAAAAATGATCACGTGGTTTTCATTGACCGGTTTGTTTTTGATGATTTTGTTAGCTATAGTCATTTTCAGAAGTTATAAAAGAAAAAAGCAAGACAACAGGTTGCTTGAACAAAAAAATAAAGAAATTGAAAAACAACGCGATATTGCTGCAGCTCAGCGCGATAAAATCACAGAACAAAAACAGGAGATTACAGACAGCATTAATTATGCCAGCAAAATTCAATCTGCAATTTTGCCTCCTGATGATTTTTTAAATAACGTATTACCCGAACATTTTATCTTCTTTCTGCCCCGCGACATTGTAAGTGGTGACTTTTACTGGAGTTACCAAAAAGATGGAAAAGTATATGTCAGTGCGGTGGATTGCACCGGACATGGCGTTCCGGGAGCTTTTATGAGCATGCTGGGCGTTTCGTTCTTGAATGAAATAGTAAACAAAAAAGGCATTGAACATGCAGCAGACATCCTTAATGAATTGAAACGGTATGTCATTATGTACCTCCACCAGGATGGCAAAGAAGGAAAATCAAAAGACGGAATGGATATAGCCATAATAATTATGGATATGGAAAAAAAGGTATTGGAATTTGCTGGTGCTTTCAATCCTTTATACTATATCCGCAATGGTGAAATATCACAGGTGAAAGCTGACCGGATGCCCATAGGGATATATCCTGTAAACGAACCATTTACAAATCATGTGATGGAAATGCAAAAAGGGGATTGTTATTATATTTTTTCAGATGGATATGTAGATCAATTTGGAGCAGAAGATGGAAGTAAATTGAAAGCACGTAAATTCAAAAATATACTTCTCTCTAATTACCAAAAAACAATGAACGAACAAAAAAAATTACTGCAAAAGAATTTTTATTCATGGAAAGGTGAAATAGAACAAATAGACGATATTATTGTGATAGGGATAAGAGTTTAAACACTTGTAAATGATTATCTTTTTCAGCTTATGGAATAATGATTTTGTTGTAGATGAAAAAATAATTAATAATCAATTAAGAAAAAAATAATTATTAATTAAAAACTTTTTATATATATTTGCCGGCAAATTAATTTAAAATTTTTTTAAAAATGAAAACAATACAATTGTTATCTCTTGCAGCAATTATTTGTTGCCTTACAATGCAGAACAGCTACTCTCAGCTTTCTGACAGGATTAATAATCCGAGCACATTAAAAATTGGCACTCGGCCTGTCGCCGGTAATTTAGGTATTTCATTCGGTGTGAGTGTAAATGACCTACAAAACATTGTAGATGATTGGCAAAGTGATTCAATCGAATACCAAACACTGCCAATAACTACATTCAAGTATTATTTTATGGATGATCTTGTATTTACTTTAGGAATCAAACACAAAAGAAAAAAATTACTCATAGAAGGAGATATGGACCCAGAAAGGCCTTTTAATATCTTAGATTATACATATAGAAAACGAAAAGAAGTCAATACAGAATTTATGTTAGCACCAGGAGTAGAAAAACATTTTTTACCCACTAATATTTTTGATGTATATGTTGGCGCTCGTGTTCCTTTTGGTATAGTCAATGATGTGTTAGAAAATGATGTTGAAATTGATGGAGGTGATTATAGTTATCAATTACAAAAGAAAAATAGTTTGTATTATGGCTTGGATATTTTAATTGGTATGCAGTTTTTTATTGCCGACCTTCCGATGGCTTTAGGATTTGAATTGGAATGGTCAGGAGCAGGGTATAAATCAAACAAAACTAAGCATATCGATGAAACAAAATCAGGTAATACAACAACCACTAATACATATTATACAACAGATTTGGAAACCATAGGGTATGAATATACTAGCCTCAATGCCAGGTCTTTTGAGTCAAATACAGACATCCGGATTTCATTCAATTACTTTTTCAGAAAATAATTAGATTGCCATCAATCTGATAAAGATATTATAATTATGAAGAAAATAAATTTAACTATATTTATATTGGCCGGGGTATTAATGATTTTAATGCCTTCGTGTATCGGAATGAAAACACAAAAATCATTGCGTACCACCACAATGATGCCCGACAGGGTAGAATTGAGATTGGAACTCGATGATTTTGAATATCTTGGTGACACAACTGTAACCATTGCATATAACAGGTATTTTGGATTCATTAAAGTGCTTCGTGAAATAAATGGAAAAGATGTTTCCAGACGAAACGTTGTTACGGTCCAAACCCATGGTAGGTCATGGATGCCTTTTTGGGCTTTCGGCGAATATATTAATCGCGCACTTTATGATGCCAAGCAAGCCATCCCTGATGGTGAGATTTTTATACCTGTGATGATCACCACAGAAACAAACAATATGTTTCTTGGCCGAAAAGTAATAAAAACAATAGAAGTAAGAGCATATAGATTAAAAACCTATTAATATTGATAAAATACATTTCAATTATCATTATGATCTTCCTTCTTTCTTCATGCGAAAGAAAGGAAGATCATAATATTTACATACTTACCAACCCTAAGGAATCATTCCTGAGTGCCACAGCAAATGATATCCTGGTGTTTTCTATTTATTGTTCCTCAGATAGCAGGCTTTCAAACCTTGTTATATCTAAACGAACAGAACAAACAACGTCTTCTGTAATTTTAGATACCAATCTCAATACAAAGGTATTTGAAATGAAATGGGAATACAGGATTCCTGCGTTTGAAGATACTTTAACAAACCTTAATCTTGCTTTTACCATCACCGACGTTGATGGATATCAGTCTGCCTCCCCTAAAGTGATTTCTGTATATACTCCAATTGAGAATGATTATCTTACAGAAACAGCAGGTCATGTAATGTATTCACATGCTGCAATGGATCAATTTGATGCATATGACCTGATCAATGGAACCCCACTGCATTCAGCACAATCAGATTCAACGAATATCCATATCATGGATGTGTCTACAGATTCTATACATGGTAAAATATTGAGCAGAAAATGGGTGTCGCCTGCAGGAATGAAATTCGTGCGGTTTAATGACTTTGATTATGCCAATGCAACCGAAACATCACTGAAAAACTCATACACCGCCGGAAATAAACGCGATTTTATCTCAAACATATCTGATGACGATGTGCTGCTGACAAAGTTAGAAAATGATTCTACTACCTGTTATTTTGCTATTAAAGTTGTAAATGTTATAGACCAAGACTCTGTTAATCTTGACAGATACATTTTTAATATAAAAAAATAGTCTAAATCCACATTTATTAACAGGAAATTACATAATTTTAATCAAAAATTTAAAATGTTTGAATTAGTGAAACTTTTTATTATGAGAATATTAATGTTGTTCATTGCATTGTTTTGCAGTTTAACGATACAAGCCCAGCAGGAATTGATTGCATGGGAACAAACATTTGGTGGTGCGTATAATGAGCACATTGAATCAGTGATTCAAACTGCTGATGGCGGTTATTTATTTACCGGGTGGACAACATCCACAGGTTCCGGAGGAAAAGATGTGTGGATCGTGAAATTGAACCGGAACGGCAGCAGGCAATGGGAAAAAGTATATGGTGATGTGAAAGATGACATGGGGATTGATGCCCTTGAGATTAAAAAAGGATACATGATCCTGGCACATAAACAATCAAAAAATGAAGGATATGCTGATACATGGATTTTTAAGGTAGATGAGGAAGGCGACCAAAAATGGGAACAAACAATCTGGGGATCAGAAAAAGACCGCCTGAATGTACTTGTGGATACTGATGATAGAGAATACGCACTGGCAGGCACAAAAGAACAAAAAGGAGACCACGACCTGAATATGTGGCTTGTGAAAACAAATTCAAGAGGAATAATGCTTTGGCAGGGGATATCAGATGAACGGTACTTAAATGATGAAGCCTTTGATGTTTTAAAACTGGATGATGGTTATTTAATGGCCGGGTATATAAAAAATAAAGATGGTATTAAAAACGGATATCTCAGAAAATTTGACATCCGGGGGAATAACCTGTGGAGCAAGCAATATGGTGGAAGCAAGAATGACGAATTCAAAGGCATCGTGAGTGCCGACAATGAACGGTATCTTTTGTGTGGAACAACCGAATCAAAAGGAAAAGGACAAACGGATATGTGGCTGGTTAAAGTAAATAAAAACGGAGATGTGGAGTGGGAAAAAACATTCGGCGGATATGATGATGATTATGCAACACATATCACCAGGTCAACATTTGATTTTTTAATATCAGGATACACTGCTTCCAAAGGCAAAGGGAGTTATGACTATTGGGTGATGGAAGTCAATACACAAGGCGAACTTAAATGGGAGCAGACATTTGGAACAGAAAACAGTGAATTGGCCAATAATGCATTGATAACAAAAGACAATGGAATACTCCTGGTGGGAAATACCATAGATGAAAAAGATCAGAGATCAAATGGATATCTTGTGAAGCTACATCCCGGTATAGAGTCGGCACCCAGCAATATGGCCGATGCTTCCTCTTCGGATAAAATGCTCAGTGAAAACAGGGAAGTGAAAAATGTCAAAAAAGGAGATGCAACAATCAAGATTACAGAACCTGTCATCCGTGAAGGATTTAAAACAGTGATCAACAAAAATCAATTTATTTTAAAGGGAACAGTATTAAGTAAAAAAGGAATTCAAAGTATCTCAGTCAACGGCAAAGAAGTCATGTTTCATGAAAACGGCTCATTTTCATCCATTGTGCCGCTTAATGTAGGGAATAACGAAATATCAATCGAAGTTGAGGAAAAAGATAAAAGTATGTCTGAAAGATATTTTTCTGTAGCACGTGCAGCCAATTTGCAAAAAGACCAGGACATTACCCTGGAACAGGTCGCCGGCAAGTATTATGCACTACTCATTGGAGTTGAAGAATACATGGACCCGGACATCAATAACCTCGACAAACCCATTGACGATGCCATGCAATTATACAATACGCTTACCGGTCATTACACATTCAATGAATCGAATGTTAAGGTACTCAAGAATCCCACCAGGGCAGAAATCATTGTAGCACTTGATGAGATCAGCAAAAAAATTAAACCCGGAGATAATTTTTTAATTTTTTATGCCGGCCATGGCCATTGGGACGAACAAAAAGAACTCGGATATTGGCTGCCTGCTGACGCCATGAGGTCGAATACAGCAAACTGGCTTAGGAATAGCACAATCAGAGATTATATTAGCAGTATCAAATCCAAGCATACGCTCCTTATTGCAGATGCATGCTTTAGCGGGGGAATATTCAAAACCAGAGCCGCGTTCAACTCAATGGAAAAAGCCATTAATAAACTCTATGATCTGCCCAGCCGGAAAGCTATGACGAGCGGTACATTAAAAGAAGTGTCCGATAAAAGCGCTTTTATAAAATACCTCAATAAAAGACTGGTTGCCAATTCGGAGAAATATATAACATCCGAAAAACTATTTTCTGAATTTCGTACAGCTGTTTTAAATAACAGCAACAATGTTCCTCAATACGGAACTATTCAGCAAGCCGGAGATGAAGGCGGAGAATTTGTCTTTATCAGAAAATAAAAAAAATTATTATAATCTATTAACTCAAATTCTAAAACCATGAAATTACTATTCATCCTTTTTGCATGCTTTGCCATCATGCTAAGTGCGAAATCCCAGGGAGAACAATACCATATCATTCGAGTAAAAGGAAAAATTACAAACATGTCAACCGGCAAACAATTGTCACCGGGCGATAAAATCAACGCTTCCGATCAATTGCAGTTCATGGATATGTATTCACAAGCCATTGTGATTAGTAAAAAGACCGGAAAATTCACCATAACAATGCCTGATGCTGATGTATTTGGCGAAGAAAAATTATTGGCTATGGCCGAAACGGCTGCTTCGCCTATACAGGGACGGAGCCAGTTGATTACTCGTGCCGGTAATGCCCAGTCAGTTGACGACCTTCAGAACTTATTTGGGAAAGAATCATTTTACGTTATTGGAGATGAGTTGGATATAAAACTGAATCCGGATCAGTACCAATTAAACGATAACCAATATATTGCTTTGGAATATAACCTGGATGATGAACATTTATCAAAAAAATTAAAAAGCGGACAACAAAATATTTATATTAACAAAAAAACATTGTTAGAGGAATCAACATCTGATACCATTCAGGATGTTTCTGTATATCAATATGACATGAATCAACGCACCATCGTTAAGATCACAGAAATGAATTTAATTTTTATTGACCAGGATACATTACTGCATGAGATGAACAATGTAAAAACAGTTTTGACTGAGCTTGGTAAATCCCGCAAGGAAATAATCAACTATATGGCTCAATATTTTATTGACGTATATGGTAAAACAGATCATGCAAAATTATATGCCTTTTTAAGAAAAATGGTTTTTCCTGAAAAAGCATGAATACAAATAGCCTGTTATCAAAAAAGATGAACATGAAATATATTTTAGTTGCCATTGTATTGTGTTGCTTTTCAACGTACATAATGCATGCACAATCATTGGAACATAATAAAACAGATATTACCCTGTCTGTTGGAGCACTTCTCCCTGCAAGTAATGTTCAGGGGTCTTATGAAAGCGATTTTCCTGACGATGAAACAGTTGATATTAAAAACAGTGTATGTCCTCTCATGAAGGTAGCTTTTGATTATAATATACTGCCTTCTTTTTCAATTGGAGCAAACATTAATTATGCATCATTCGTGATTGAAGACATCTTGTATGAAGATGAATCTATAAAGGATGGGAATGAAGTAAACCTTGGAATATGGGACGGAAGAGAGCATGTCATTCCGCTGGATGATATCCGGATGCTCGAATTGAATACATCATTTAAAGGACGATTGATACTTAATGACAATATGCTCATCAAACCATCCCTGTATATTGGTTATAGGAAAACGTTTTCAAGCAGTATTGACGCTGAGGAAAAAGGTGTTGTCTTGAATTATAACATAGAATACCTTTATTATTTTACAGGACAATTTTGTTTATTAGCAGATATTGGTTTCTTCTCTCAACCATATGGAGGTGTTGACCATGTCGGTTATGTGAGGGCATTCGGAGTACCTTATTTCACAATAGGAGGAGGTTTTTCATTATAATGTAAAATGATGAATTGGAAAAAATGGTTGTTATTGGTGATTTTGGTGTTAGGGATTGGATTATTTGTATCCTACTCAATCCTTAAAGAAAATAATAAATATGTACAGTATTGGCATAATCTTCCTGACTCTGTTCAACAGCTTGCCATTCAATTGGAAACAGACAGGGTAAAACATATCGTATATAAGCCACAAGCAGATCAAAAAATTATCAATGCCATTACCAAAGAGAAACTCATGCAATCCATTACAGCGGGAGCTGACTGGATACTGAACATGCAGGAATCAAGCGGACGGTTTAATTATTGGTATAACCCGGAAACAGACAAATATAGTCCTGTATATGAAGATAATTTTTTACGACAAGCAGGAACTGCTTATTCCCTGACACTTGTATATGAAGTGACAAACGACACGACATACCTCGAAGCCGCCCGAAAGAATATTGATTATTTAATGCGTTATAAACGAATAATGAATGATGATAAAGCATATTTCCTGTACAAGCGAAAAGCCAAATTAGGTGGTATTGCATTGCCCATGCTGGCCATGATAAAAATAAAACAATTGACACACGATACATTGTATGATCATGATTTAATAAAACTTGCAAACATGATCTTATACCTTCAGGATCAATACGGAACAGGACAATACAAAAGCACTTATGTATACCGGGGAGACTATTATTTTGAAGAAAACAGCGGGTGGGAATCGAATATCTATCCGGGCGAAGCCATGCTTGCATTAGCCTTGATGTATAAGACGTTTGGAGATGAAAAATACCGGGAAAGCATTGAAAAGGCATATCATTTTTATAGCACAAAAAGAAAATGGTGGCATAACACTGCATTCATCCCCTGGACAGCCTCTGCGTTTTCAGAAATGTATCATATAACCGGCAACAAAAAGTATGCTGATTTTGTTTTTAAAATGTGTAACAGCAGTTTGCGCCGGCAGAATCTAAACCCTGCCCGTCTGGCATATGGTAGTTTTGATGGACTGCCCACAGTCTTTACATCCACAACATTTGAAGGGCTTGGAGATGCCATTTTGGTAGCCAAAAAAATCGGAAGGGAATCATTAGCAAAGAAATATATATTACGATCAAAACTTGCTTATCATTGGTTGATGCAGTTGCAATTTAATGAAGAAGGGATTGAACAAAAAAAACCAGCGGCCATTGGCGGATTCAAAAGAAGCCTTCATGAATCAAAAATCAGGATAGACAATACGCAACACGCAATTTCTGCTATGATAAGAGGAGTGAAGTATATGGATTGGGAATAAACACAATCCGACCACTCAAACAAAAAATGCTTTGGAAAAAGGATTTAAAAATT
>CAZJWE010000091.1:0-12724 GCA_964549265.1 uncultured Bacteroidales bacterium
CCCATAAGTCAATAAATTTTAAAAAGGGCAAAACTACATCAATAATAATCAATCCTGATATTGGGAAATGTTTTTTTGATTTTATAATAGAGTTAGCAGCGAACACTACCAGGCCAATCACTTAGAGGACTTACAAAAGGAGATGGATAAATATTATCCAGGGCATGAATGAAGATGTGATAAAACAAAAATCCAATATCAATTTGACACCTCAAGTTTAAAAGTTAATTTTACACTCTTAAAATCTTAAAAAATGGAAAACAATAACATTATACCTGACGAGATAATTAAAAGTAAAATCTATCTTATGCGAGGCCAAAAAATAATGTTGGACAGAGACCTTGCGGAACTATATAACACGGAAACAAAACAACTAAAACGAGCAGTAAGGAGGAATATAAAGCGTTTTCCTGATGATTTTATGTTCGAACTTACAGAAGAAGAATTTACAAATTTGAGGAGCCAAATTGACTCCTCAAGTTGGGGAGGAACCCGTTATATGCCGATGGCTTTTACAGAACAGGGGGTTGCCATGTTATCAAGTGTTTTGAATAGCGAAAGAGCAATTATGGTGAATCTTCAAATCATGCGGATATTTACAAAAATACGGAAACTTGTAGAGGCTCATAAAGAAATACTTCTAAAGCTTGAACAGCTTGAAAAAAAAGAGATAGAACAAGATGAAAAAATAATGTTAATTTTTGAATACCTCAAACAACTGGAGCAATCCAAACAGGAAGAATTAAGCTTCAAAAAAAGAAGAAAGATAGGTGTTAACAGGGATGAAGATGAATAATAAAGGTTGATATTAGTGTAAAGAGAAAAGGGGAAAGAGCAGCGAATGAGTTCGTGCAAGTGATGAGAGTGTGGCAGATTCCTATGTATAAAACAAAAACTGCCAAGCCCTTCGGGTCTCCGCTTCGCTCCTCTGCATAATCCACACCAATTCCACAACCCCCATCACAAAAATTCGAAATTATTGTCTATAAAATGTTTATGGTTTTTGCAAAAAAGCCGGATTTTGAGAGTGTTTACGATTGAGTTTACCGGGTTATCTTATTGGCATTTTTGGCAATTGGTATATAAATTGGTTGAAATTCTTTGTTTAGCTGCGGTTTTTATGTTTTGAGTGTATTGATATTGGTTGGAATATGGCCGGTAAGCGCTTCAGTGGCTGTTAGACCGAATAATTTGTCGAGTGGCCGGTTATTGTATTCTTCTAAGGAATTCAGTCAGATGTTGGTAATTATTAATGGGCTGGCGGACCAAAAAATCATACTTCATCTTTTTGATGACTGATTCAACTTTAGCCAGCCCAGCCGCTAAGCGGTTTAAAACCGCTTAGCGGCTTCATTAAACAGAAAATAATATTTCTACAGCTGTGACAAGACAAAAAATAACGATGATAGCCCAGGAGAGCTGAAAGCCGGCTTAGTGCTAAATCATTAAAGTTGGATATTTTTTGGAGAGAATTCAGAATTCAGGAGTCAGAAACCAGAATGGATAGGAAAGAAGCCTCAATCACCCCTTCTAACTTCTAACTTCTAAATTCTATAATTCTATAATTCTAAAAAAAGCTGAAAGCGAAGTGCTGTAAGTCTATTGGTATAATCACACCCAAACCCATGCCCACACTCCAATTAACCATTAACCATTAACCATTAACAATTAACTATATACAGTCAAAACAATTTTTCTTCTTGAACTATGATTTCGAAACTCACAAAAATAAATGCCCTGCCAAGTCCCCAGGTTTAGTCTTTTGTTTGAGATGGGGATTGTAATTTCCTGCCCTAAAATGGAGGATTTTAGATGTGCCGGCATATCATCGGAGCCTTCTAAAACATGGGTAAAGTAATTTGCATTTTCCGGGACAAGCCTGTTAAAGAAAGATTCAAAATCATCTCTGACTGACGGGTCTGCATTCTCATTCATGGTGATGGCTGCTGAAGTATGTTTTAATAAAATGTTCAGCAAACCTTTTTCAGGCATCTCTTCAATATTTTTTTCAATAATATGCGTGATCAGATGATACCCACGCCCCATTGAAGGCAATGTTATTTCATATTGTTGAATCATAAGGGAATAATTTTTGCATGTAAAGATATATAAAATTAAATAAAAGCCGGGGGCAAACGTCTCTGTATATCTTTGCACCTTCTTTGTATGTCTCTGTGCAATAAATACATATAGCTGTTACACAAAGTGGCACAAAGAACCACAAAGTTTCGCAAAGAATTTTTTTATAATTTTGGAATTTGAACTGTGCTAAGGCATGGATATGAATGTAAATAAAAATAAACAGATGAACCGAGCCATGACAAATTTTTTGATACACACGGGCAAGATCATTAAGGATTTGATTATGTAGAACAAAGTCAATAGATTAAACTTATGGTGAGCTCCATCTGACCATTAAAAATTAAAAATTAAAAATTAAAACAGATGAAATTTAGCATTATCATTTGTGTCAGCTTGTTGAATATATTGTTGGCATATTCGGGTGATAAAACAGAAAAGAAGGCCATACAATTTTCCGGGATCGTAAAAAATGAACAGGGAAAAAAACTTCCCTATGTTCATATTGTTGATATCAATACGGCAAATGGAACCATTTCTGATATGAATGGCATCTTTTCACTTGTCGTGCATCCCGGAGATACAATTTGGTTTTCGTCTGTTGGGTTTAAAAGAAAAAAAATAAGCATCCCGGATACCATTAATGATGCATTTTATTCGACTGACATAAAATTGGTAAAAGATACTGTTAAAATTGAAGAAATAACAGTATATCCGTGGGGAACCTATACAGAATTTAAAGAAGCATTTCTGCAATTAGACGTATCAAATAAAGCAAAAGAAAATGCCAGGGAAAACATCAAAAAAATCAAAGAGCAAATAGCACAAAATAATTATCCTGTCAAAAGTGACCCGGAATTAAATTATGATTATATGATGAGAGATCAGCATGAAAGAAATTTTATTAAAGGGCAGTATCCGTCTGTAAGCATATTCAATCCGGTTGCCTGGTCACAGTTTTTTGAGGCCATTAAAAACGGAGAATTCAGTGAATAATATGCCGAATTATTTTTTTGTAAACAATTTCTCAGTATTTTCAGAGTTTTGTTAGTTAACATATAATTTTGCAAGGAAATCAATGTACGTTTAAATGAACCGGATCAGTTTATATTTTATATTTTTCTTGATTATCTGTTTAACCAGGTCAATGGATGTTGACGGACAAGACAGACAAATAATTAATGGCGTGATATTAGACCAGGACAATGACCCAGTGGCCTATGCTAATATCGCAGTTGAAAAAACCTCGCTTGGCACATCAACAGATTCTGCAGGCAAATATCAATTATCAATACCACCTATGGATTCGCTTGTGTTGCATATATCTTGTATTGGTTATGATGATAAACAGGTAACTCTGAAACCAAAGAAAAAAAATCAACCATTGAATATCCGGCTCCAAAGCAATTATGAAAAGCTCGACGAAATATCAGTAAGTGCTAAATACAACAGGGCAACCAATATGGTAAAACTCAATACCAAAGATTTTGAATCAGTGGCCAGTACATCCGGCGATATTGAAGCCACAATAAAGACATTGCCAGGTGTCTCATCCCGGAACGAATTAAGTTCACAGTATTCTGTCAGAGGCGGCAACTATGATGAAAATTTGGTATATGTGAATGATATCCGTATTTATAAACCTTTTCTTGTACGTTCAGGGAAGCAGGAAGGGTTGAGCTTTATAAATTCCGATATGGTTTCTTCTATCAAATTTTCAGCAGGAGGGTTTGAGTCGGTTTACGGTGATAAGATGTCTTCTGTATTGGACATAACATATAAGCAACCCAAAGAATTCGGCGGATCAGTTGAAATGAGCCTTCTCGGAGGTTCTGCACATTTAAGAGGTGCTTCCAAAGACAACAAGTTTAAGCATATTTCAAGCGCCCGTTATAAAACCAATAGATATTTATTCGGAACATTGGATACAGAAGGAGAATACCTCCCGGATTTTTCAGATTTTCAAACATTTCTATCGTATGACTTGTCAGAAAAATGGAAATTTGGGTTTTTAGGTAATTATACATTAAATAAATATCACTTTATACCGGATACTCGGAAAACTGTATTTGGAACCATTCAAAATGTATATAATTTAAAAATATATTATGACGGACAGGAGTTGAATAAATTTGAAAATTATTTAGGCGCTCTTACAACCGAATTTCATCCGAACCGGATGTTGAATATGAAACTGATTGCATCTGCTTACAATACCCACGAACAGGAAACTTTTGATGTAAGAGGGCAATACCTGATCAATGAAGTCAACGCATCTGTCGGATCAGATAATTACGGCGACAGTGTGATGAATATAGGAGTCGGTACATTTTTGCGCCATGCCCGCAATTTCCTCGATGCACACATTTTTACGGTTTCTTATAAAGCTAATTATTACCTTAATCAACACCTAATTCAATGGGGAATGCAATACAATCACGAAACCATAAATGACGAAATCTGGGAATGGAATATGTTGGATTCATCCGGGTATGCCCTTCCTTATTCTGATACCTCAGTGAATTTTCTCGAAACAAGGATTTTTAATAACTATGCTGAATCACAGAGGTTTACATCGTACTTACAAAATACAAGTAACTTTATATTGAGCTCGAGTAAAATCACCACAATAGCAGGAATAAGGTTTTACTACTGGGATTTTAATAACGAATTGAATATCAGTCCCAGGTTTTCGGCGTCCCTTACACCTGCATGGACACGTAAGACCGTGTTTCATTTTTCAACAGGATACTATTATCAACCGCCCTTTTACAAAGAAATGCGCAGCCCTGATGGCACGATCAATCATGATATAAAATCTCAAAGGTCAATTCATTTTGTTTTGGGTACAGAATACAATTTCTGGGCCTGGAAGCGCCCCTTTGTCTTTACACTTGATGCATATTACAAAAAAATGGACAATCTTATACCGTATAAAATCAGAAATGTCCGAATTTTGTATTCAGGTGAAAACCAGGCAGAAGGTTATGCAACAGGATTGGATATGAAAGTCAACGGGGAATTCGTTAAAGGCGTTGAATCATGGGCTAGCCTGTCGTTTCTGCAAACAAAGGCAGATATCAAAGATGATTTTTATATTGATGAAAACGGACAAACAATTGAACCCGGATATTATCCGCGGCCCACTGATCAATTGATCAATTTTGGTTTATTTTTCCAGGATTATTTTCCCAACCACCCTTCTTACAGAATGACACTTTCATTGAATTACGGATCAAGAGTACCGCATAGTCTACCTTATACTGAAAGATATGACCTGTATTTCAGAATGCCCCCTTATAAAAGGGTTGACATAGGTTTTGCTAAAGTGTTTGATGCTGATGATTTAAAAAAAAGCGGATTCTTTTCTTCTTTTAAGAGTTTGCATATTGGTGCAGAAGTATTTAATTTATTTGATTTTAGCAATACCATTTCATACCTGTGGGTGAAGACCATTACGGATAACCCTGAGGTGCCGGCTATGTTTGCAGTGCCTAATTATTTAACAGGAAGACGCATTAATATAAAAGTAAAAGCAAAATTTTAAATTTTATATTAGTGATAGACCATTGTTTATAGCATAAAAGCGAATACAAAAATAATTATTCGCCAAATTCTTAAAAATCTTGATTATTATTTACTAAAAAACTTATATATTCGTGCTTTATTTCTTGATGTTTAATCCAAAAAAAATAATATGGCAACATTAGAACGATTAAGAAAACGGTCGGGTTTACTTTTAGCTATTGTAGTAGGTATGGCTTTATTCGCATTTGTGTTAGGTGATTTATTCAGATCCGGAGGCAGTATGTTTCAAAGCTCAAGACGGGATATCGCTGAAATACATGGAGAACATATTTCGATTGATGAATACCAGAAACGTGTTGATAATTTATTGCATTTTTATAAACAGCAACGCGGAGTGACCTCTTTGAACGATGAAACCACATACCAAATAAAGGATCAGGTTTGGGAACAAATGGTTCGTGAATTTGTGTTATTAAATGAATATGAAGAATTGGGCATTATGGTCACCAACGAAGAATTGTTTGAACTGGTTCAGGGAAGAAATCCACACCCCATGGTAAAAGATTATTTTACAGACCCACAGACCGGCCAGTTCAGGCGTCAGGATTTACTCCGCTTTATCAGCCAGTTAGACGCAGACATGGACCCACGACAAAAAAATCTATGGCTGTATCTCGAAGAACAAATCTTAAGGCAACAAAGAATATCCAAATTTTTTAATCTTATCTCTAAAGGTATATACGTCACCAACTATGAAGCCAAACAACAATTTGAAGAAAACCAAAAAACTGTTGATGCTCAATATGTTGTTCAAAAATTTGAAAGCATAGATGATAGCGAAGTGGATGTCGCCACCAATGATTTAAAAGACTATTATAAAAAATATGAAAAACTATATGAACAAAACGATGAAATCAGTTTGAAATACATCGTAATGAACATACAACCGTCCCCCGAAGATGATAGCATTACAAAAGCGTGGATTTATGAAATAGCAGAAGAATTTAAAGAAGTAGAGGATGTAAAACAATATGTAAATTTAAATTCCGATACAGCATTTGACCCCCGGTATTACAAGAAAGAAGAATTGCCGGATACAATGGCTGATTTTATGTTCAGCGAAGACACGGGTGCTGTATTTGGCCCGTATTATGAAGATGGTGCTTATAATGTAGCAAAATTAACAGATATAAAATATTTACCTGACTCTGTCAGGGCACGCCAAATTATACTGCCTGTAGACCAAAATGTTAATCCTCAAGTGGTAAAAGAAACGGCAGACAGCCTGGTAGAGCAAATTAAAAAAGGAGCAGATTTTGCCAAATTGGCCAGGGAAAACTCACAAGACCCGCAAACTGCTGTAAAAGGAGGAGACATGGGGTGGTTTACAAGAGAAGAACAATTTCCTGCAATTGTTGACAGCACATTCTTTGCCGATGTAGGCGATGTAAAATTAGTTCCTTCACGTGTTGGATACCATATTATTAAAGTAACAGACCAAAGCCCTTTGAAAAAAAGAGTTCAGGTTGGCATGATTGTGAATGAGGTAGAATATAGCGAAGAAACCTACCAGGAAATGTATGCAAAGGCACATAAATTTGCCGGGGAAAACAATACGCTTGATGAATTTTTAAAAGCAGCCAATGATAAAGGGTATACAGTTCATCAGGCACAAAAGGTTGATCCGAATCAGCGAAGCATTCAAGAGGTAGAAAATGCCAGGCCTGTGATTAGATGGGCTTATGATGCCAATGAGAATGATGTATCTAAAGCATTTGAAATAAAAGATAAATTTGTAATAGCGGCCCTGATTGATAAACAAAAAGAAGGGGTTGCACCATTTGAGCAGGTTAAAGAAGACATAAGGCCAAAAGTAATTAATCAAAAAAAGGCTGAAAAGATTATTACTCAATTTAATAATGTCTCTTCGAACGAACCGATGGAAATTGCAAAAGCCCTTGATTTGAAGACAAAAGAAGCAAAAAGCCTCAAGTTTTTTTCTTATACAATGCCAGGAGAAGGATTGGAACCTAAAGTTGTTGGGGGCATTGCTTCACTCAGTAAAAATGAAGTTTCAATACCATTGGAAGGCCGTTCCGGGGTATATGTTGCCAAGGCTACATCAGTCATAATGCCTCAATTTCCCGAATCATTCCTTAATCAGAAAAGATCAATGATGCAGATGATACAGGGAAATGCCGGGTCAAGTGCATACGAAGCTCTTAAAGAAAAAGCAGACATTCAGGACAACAGGGCAAAATTCTATTAAACATTTATGCGAGTGAATGCAAAAGAAAAAGCAATTAAGGCCAAAGAGATATCTTCACTAATAGCTGCTTCATCAGAAAAGAAAAAAAATGATGCATTAGACGAGATTGCTCATGCTTTAATGGATAAAAAACATGAGATCATAGCAGCCAATGAACAAGATTTAGAAATAAGCAAGAAGAATAATCTTTCTGCACCCCTTTTAAAACGCCTTAAATTCGATGAAAAGAAACTGAACCAGGTGATTGAGGGGGTGTATAGCTTAATCAAATTGCCCGACCCTGTTGGGCAAATCTTGAGTGACACAGAATTAGACCACGGACTTGATCTATACAAAGTGAGCAGTCCGATAGGTGTCATAGGCATTATATTTGAGTCGCGCCCGGATGCATTGGTTCAAATATCAACACTGGGCCTTAAAAGTGGTAATTGTGTGCTGCTTAAAGGTGGAAGCGAAGCCGAAAAGACCAATAAAATTCTGACTGAGGCCATTGTATCCGCAACGCAAAAAGCAGGAATTCCTGACGGATGGATACATTTATTAGAGAACCGTTCTGATGTCAATGAAATGTTAAAAATGGACAATCATATAGACATGATTATTCCTCGCGGGTCCAATGAATTTGTACGCTATATCATGGATCATTCCAATATCCCGGTATTAGGCCATGCCGATGGAATTTGCCATGTATATATTGATGATAAAGCAGACATTGAAATGGCTGTGAATATAACAACAGACTCTAAAACTCAATATTTTGCCGTATGCAATGCTGCCGAAACATTACTTGTTCACAAAAGCATAGCAAATAAAGTGTTGCCGCTTATTAAAGATCAAATGGACAAGAAAGAAGTGGAATTGATCGGATGTAAAAACACTGCTCAAATAATTGATGTCACGCCTGCAAACGAACAAACATGGCAGACTGAATACCTTGATAAAAAATTATCGGTTAAAATCGTTGACAATACAACAGAAGCCATAGATCATATTAACCATTATGGTTCTGCCCATACCGACGCAATAGTTACATCGGATGAAAAAACAGCAAATGATTTTCTTAACCTGGTAGATTCAGCCAATGTGTTTTGGAACTGCAGTACAAGATTCAGTGACGGCTACCGGTATGGTTTGGGTGCCGAAGTAGGTATTAGCACAAATAAAATTCATGCGCGCGGACCTGTAGGACTGGAGGGACTGGTAATCTATAAATGGAAATTAAAAGGCAAGGGACAGATCGTTCAGGACTATTCAGAAGGAAATAAAAAATTTATACATAAAAAAAGATCATAGTTATTGGGGTTAATATCTAAAAAGTTATTAATTTTGTGACTTATTTTAAAAATCTTAAAAAAATAATTAGGTATGCAAAACCGCTATGAAACCGTTTTCATCACAACTCCCGTTTTATCTGAAGATCAGGTAAAGGAAACGGTAAACAAATTTAGAGACTTCATCAAGTCTGCTAAGGGGACTATTATTGATGAAGAAAACTGGGGGCTTAAGAAATTGGCTTATCCCATAGAAAAAAAATCAACAGGATTTTATTACCTCATACATTTTGAAGCAGAAGGTGATATCATCCGTGACCTGGAAACAGAATATAAAAGAGATGAGCGTATCATCAGGTATCTTACCATAAAAATGGATAAGTATGCTGTTGAATACAGTGAAAAGAAACGCGCTCAAAGACAAAAACAAAAAGAAAAGGAGGAATAAAATATGAGTGCTGATAATGAAATTAAATATTTGACGCCGCCGTCAATTGAGATCCAAAAAAAGAAATACTGTTGGTTCAAAAAAAACAGGATAAAATTTGTGGATTATAAAGACCCTGAATTTTTAAAAAGATTTGTAAATGAACAGGGTAAAATATTACCACGAAGATTGACCGGAACATCATTAAAGTATCAAAAGAAAGTTTCTCTTGCTATTAAACGTGCAAGACATTTAGCTTTACTACCTTATGTAACAGATATGTTAAAATAAAAACAATATAAGATGGAAATAATTCTAAAACAAGACGTAGCCAATTTGGGAAATAAAGATGAATTGGTGACTGTCAAAAACGGATATGCAAGGAACTATTTAATACCTAAAAAACTTGGTATTATTGCAACACCGGATATAAAAAAAATGCATGAAGAGATATTAAGGCAAAAAGCCCATAAAGAAGAAAAAGCCAGAGAAGAAGCTGAAAAAATGGCCGAAAGCCTTAAAGGAATCGAACTTAAAATTGGCGCAAAGACCAGTTCAAAAGGAAAGATTTTTGGTTCTGTAACCAATATTCAACTTGCTGAAGAACTCAACAAAAAAGGATATACTATTGAACGTAAAAATATTACTATCAATGAAGAATCAGTAAAAGAAATCGGTAATTATAGTGCTAAAGTCAAACTCTACAAAGACATAATAGTAGAAATTCCTTTTGAAATTGCTGCTGAATAATATTTTATTTCGCACCAATCTTTCGAATATCAAAAATTATTAATAACAGGAGTCAAAATGCATAATATATTATTTTGACTCCTGTTATTTTATATGTTTATTCATAAATTATTTACATCATTCATAAAATGTAATGAGTGGTAATCTCTATTTAATACCAAGCCCCCTTTCCGAAAATTCTGAATACAATGTTTTGCCCCGGCAAATTTTCAACTTACTATCTTCAATTCGTTACTATATCACTGAAAATATCAGAACCACCAGAAGATATTTAAAGAAAATCAATCCTGAAATCAATATAGATGATATTACTTTTTATGTTTTAAATAAACATACCAATAAATCGGAATTTGAGACATTTCTCAAGCCTGTAAAAGAGGGCAATAACACCGCACTTATCTCCGAAGCCGGTTTGCCGGGCGTTGCCGACCCCGGTGAAGAAATCGTAGCATTGGCACACCGATTTAATATTAAGGTTGTCCCTTTGGTCGGCCCCTCATCTATTATGCTTGCATTGATGGCATCCGGATTGAATGGACAAATGTTTACATTTAATAGTTATCTGCCAATTGAAAAAAAACAAAGAAAATATAAGATCAAAGAACTGGAAAAACGATCATTGAAAAACGACCAGTCGCAAATATTCATGGAAACACCTTACCGGAACCAACAACTTTTACAGGATATGTTGGACACATGTAACCCGGAAACAAGACTCTGCCTGGCTTCTGATATTACAGGAAAAAATGAGTTTATTCAAACAAAAACAATAAAAGAATGGAAACATAAGCCTGTTCCGGATATCCAAAAAAAACCCACCATTTTTATCATTTATTGCAAATAATATTTTTTTATTTTCCACATTTATTTTTTATTTTTGATTAACGATTAATATAAAATATATGTTTACGTTTCATAAAAATATTATTTTTATTTTATTCATGGTATTTTCCACTCATGCATTTGCAAATACTCAAATACCACCTGATATTATTAATGCTTTTAATAAAGGTGATTATAAGCGTTTAATCCAATATTGTAATAATCAATTGGATTTGGTCATTACAAATCAGGAGAGAAGCTTGTGCAATAAAAGAGAAGGTGAACGCCTGCTCGAAAATTTTTTTAATTCAAATGTCCCGATTAAATTTGGCATCAAGCATCAGGGAGGGAAAGAGAATGCAATATTCGCTGTTGGCCAGTTGATCACATCCAATGGCAATTTTCGAATTACATTATTCATTGAAAAATCTATTAATGATTTAAAAATAAGCCAACTAAGGATTGAACAGGAATGAATAAGGAACAATTGAACAGGTTTATACAAAATGCTCTACAGGAAGATATCGGGAAAGGTGATTTTTCATCAATGGCATGTATTGCTGAAAGCCATAAAGGAAAAGCACATCTAATCATTAAAGAAAACGGCATCATTGCCGGTATTGACATTAGCAATAAGGTGTTTGAACAAGTAGATAATGAAATCCGGTTTGAACCATTTATCAAGGATGGGGAAAAGGTGAATGTCAGTGATATTGCCTTTGAAGTAGAAGGCAAAACACGTTCTATTTTAATGGCCGAACGCCTGGTGCTGAATATTATGCAAAGAATGAGCGGCATAGCCACGCATACCAATGCTTTTGTAGAAAAAGTGAAAGGCCTTCCTGTAAAAATATTGGATACACGAAAAACAACGCCAGGGATGAGATTTTTAGAGAAAGATGCTGTAAAAGCAGGAGGAGGTGAAAATCATCGGATTGGATTATATGATATGATCATGTTAAAAGACAATCATATTGATTATGCAGGAGGGATAGAAAAAGCCATTGAAAAAACAAACCAATTCCTGCAACATAACCAATTGAATTTAAAAGTAGTTATAGAAGCAAGAACCATTGATTGTGTAAAAGAAATCTTACAGACCGGAAAAATAGACAGAATTTTGCTTGATAATATGTCACCCCAACAAATAACTGCATCAATCGGCCTGATAGGAGGGAGGTTTGAAACCGAAGCATCGGGAAATATTCACCTTGAAAACGTTAGAGAATATGCTGAATGTGGTGTGGACTATATATCTATTGGAGCTATTACACATCAGATTAATAGTATTGATATGAGCCTTAAAGCAATATAGAGTGTTTGGATATTATGTTTGCTAACTTCATTACCCTTGCCCCCCAAAAATCGGATCATATTAAGATTCGGGTGGATTATGCGTAAATCATTGGGATCATAAAAATCAGGTTTGACTAAAATGTATTTATTGGGCTGAAAGCCCTATTTATTTTAACCTGATGGCAACGCATCGGGATATACGTGTAAGATATTACTTGCGCCCTGAAAGGTGGGGTGAACTAAATCTCTATTATAATTAAATTAATTACGTTCAATATTTTT
>CAZJWE010000092.1:0-12462 GCA_964549265.1 uncultured Bacteroidales bacterium
TATGTTTATTATTTATTTTTCAAAGGTCATATGGAGCTCGCCATGAATTTAATTTGTTGACTTCATGCAACATAACCAAACCCTTAATAATCATGTTCGTGTGAATCAAAAATTTTGTCATGGCTCGGTTCATTATTGTATAATAAATTCTTTAATTTTGCTTCTGTTTTTATAGATTACCTGCATTATTCATACTGGTAAATCATGTAAACGAAAAAAAATACAACTTAAATATATATTGTGTGAAATTTATAGGAATCATTCCTGCTCGTTATTCATCGTCGCGATTACCAGGCAAACCTCTGCTGGACATACAGGGTAAAACCATGATCAGGCGTGTTTATGAGCAAGCAAGCAAAGCGCTGAAACATGTATATGTGGCGACTGATGATCAACGAATTGTGGACGAGGTGAGCCGATTTGGCGGAAATGTAGTATTGACGAAATCAACACATCAAAGCGGGACAGATCGCTGTGCAGAAGCCATTGAAAAAATCGGAAGCAGTGGATATGATGTTGTCATCAATATTCAGGGTGACGAACCTTTTATTCATCCCGAGCAACTTAAAGAGCTCATGATTTGTTTTGAAGATGAACGAATTCAGATTGCAACTCTGATCCAAAAAGTGCAGGATGCGGCTGCATTAGCAAATCCAAATGTACCAAAAGTCATTATTTCGTATGATGAAATAGCCATATATTTCAGCAGAACAGCCGTTCCGTATGTAAGAAATGTAAAGCAGAATGAATGGCACAAACATCACACATTTTACAAACATATTGGCATATACGCTTACAAAATCTCTACCTTAAAAGACCTCACCATGCTGCCAGTTTCGGGTCTGGAAAAAGCTGAATTGTTAGAACAAAACCGATGGCTCGAAAATGGCTATAAGATTAAGACGAAAATCACTTCATATCAAAATCATATGGTAGATACTCCGGAGGATTATGAAAAAATTAAAAACATAAAGGATCATTATTTTGAAAAGGAATAAACGAAAAATCATTAACGATCCGGTATATGGGTTTATTAATATTTATTCTGAACTGGTTTTTGACCTTGTTGAACATCCGTATTTCCAGCGATTGAGACATATCAAACAATTGGGTTTAACCAATTATGTTTATCCTGGAGCCAATCATTCACGTTTTCAGCATAGCCTGGGAACGCTTTATTTGCTTGATTCTGCCATCAATATCATTCGTTCTAAAGGACATGAGATTACCCATGAAGAAGCTGAAGCCACCACGATCGCATTATTGCTTCATGATATCGGGCACGGCCCTTTTTCACACGCTTTAGAAGAGAATATCATTAATATTTCTCATGAAAAGATGTCTGAATTGTATATGGAAGAGCTAAATGCCAAATTTAACAACCGACTCACACTTGCCATTGATATTTTCAGGAATAAATACCAAAAAAAGTTTTTACATGAATTGGTTTCGAGTCAATTGGACATGGACAGACTTGATTACCTGAAGCGTGACAGCTTTTTTTCCGGTGTCACTGAAGGAGTTATCGGGTCTGACAGGATCATTAAAATGCTGGATGTAGTTAATGATAAGCTGGTTGTAGAGTCAAAAGGCATTTATTCCATTGAAAAATTTTTAATTGCGCGCAGACTAATGTACTGGCAGGTATATCTGCATAAAACAGTATTGGCAGCGGAATATTTAATGTTGCAAATATTAAAACGGGTAAGGGAATTGCATGAAAAAGGCTGTTCTATTCATACAACCGATTCACTGGAATATTTTTTAAATCACAACATCAACCCTTCCAATATCAAATCAGACAATTCATCTAAACGAAAAAACATTTTGGATACATTTTCGAATTTAGATGATAATGATATTATGGCATGCGTTAAATCATGGAAAAACAGTACTGATAAAGTATTGTCTATGCTTTGCCAAAAACTTCTTAACAGGAAATTATTCAAAATCCGTATCAGCAATGAACCATTTAGTCAGTCTGTCATAGACACATTGAAACAACAATTTTTAAGAAAATACAGCCAACATAATATGAATAATGAGGAAGCAAATTATTTCATCTTTACTGACATCATATCGAATAATGCTTACAGCAAAGAAGATGAAAAAATTCAAATACTCTATTCTAATGGTATTTTAAAGGATGTTTCGGAAGCTTCTGACATGTTAAATATGTCTGCACTTTCCAAAACCATCAAAAAATATTTTTTATGTTATCCCAAAGAATTAGATTTTACTCAATTTATTTAATTACTTTTGTAAAAATTAATAGTTTTACATCCTAAATATATTTATATTAATTCAAAAACTATTTAATGGAATATACCGCAAAAGAAATTGCCACATTAATTCAAGGAGAAATTGATGGAAACCCTGATATTAAAATCAATGACATTGCCAAAATTGAAAATGGCAAAGAAGGAGCCCTGGCATTCCTAGCTAATCCTAAATATGCAAAATACATATACACAACGCATGCTTCAGCTATTATAGTAAATAAGGATTTTATTCCTGAAAAAACATTAAACAAAACATTAATCCGGGTTGAAAATGCTTATACTGCTTTTGCAAAACTACTCGAGGCATATCAGCAACAGAAAAAACGAAAATTACTGGGAATAGAGAAAACTTCTTGCATAGATGAATCAGCAACTATTGGAAAAGACATATACATTGGACACTGCGTTTTTATTGGACACAATACTGTCATCGGGAATAACGTAAAATTATTTCCTCATACATATATTGGAGACAACTGTGTTATTGGCGATAATACAACTCTATATTCGGGCGTAAAAGTTTATGATGAAAGCAACATCGGGGACAACTGTAAAATTCATGCAGGTGCTGTGATTGGTGCCGATGGTTTTGGGTTTGCTCCACAAGAAAATTGCGATTATCAAAAAGTGCCCCAAGTTGGCAATGTAATCATTGAAAACAATGTAGAAATCGGAGCCAATACTACAATAGACCGCGCAACCATTGGTTCGACAATACTCAGAAAAGGAGCCAAGCTCGATAACCTCATTCAGGTAGGACATAATGTAGAAATCGGCGAAAACACAGCAATTGCTGCGCAGACAGGCATAGCCGGCTCTACTAAAATCGGAAACGATTGTTTAATCGGGGGCCAGGTAGGTATCATAGGCCACCTTGAAATAGCAGACAAAGTTAAAATTGCAGCTCAATCGGGTATTTCAGCAAGTATACCAGAAGAAGGCAAAATCATACAAGGCTCTCCGGCTTTTGACATCAGAGCTTACCAAAAATCATATGCCATTTTCAGAAAAGGCGACGAATTCAGAAAACAATTGATGGAATTAGAAAAAAAAGTACATCAATTGGATAAGAATATACAAAAAGATGATCAATAATATGTTTTACTTTATTTTAAATTTCTAACTATATGGGAAATAAAGAAAACCAACGAACCCTGAAAAAAGAAGTTACACTAAGAGGAAAAGGCCTGCATACAGGATTGAATGTAGAATTAACAATAAAACCTGCCCCCATTAATCATGGTTATAAATTCAAACGGGTTGATGTGGAAAATCAGCCGGTCATTGATGCATTAACCCATAATGTTATAGATACTTCTAGAGGTACTACAATAGGGATTGACGGAGTACGAATCAGCACAATAGAACATGTTCTTTCTTCACTTGCCGGATTTAAAATTGACAATGCACTGATTGAAATCAATGCACCTGAAGTGCCCATTATGGACGGAAGTGCAAAATTTTTCACAGAAGCTGTCTTAAATGCCGGAATCGAAGAACAAGATGCAGAAAGAAATTATTATGAAGTCAAAGAAAAAATTTATTATAAGGATGAAAAACGGGGGACAGAGATTTTTCTTTTTCCTGATAACCACTTTAATTTAAGTGTTTTAATAGACTATCCGTCCGATACTATTCGAAATCAATATGCAGAACTGGATAATATTGAGGATTTTCAAAAAGAAATTGCTTCATGCCGTACATTTGTATTTTTCCATGAACTAGAATATTTAATTGACAATAATCTGATTAAAGGAGGCGACCTCAATAATGCGATCATTATTATTGATAAAGAAGTAGATCAAAAAGAATTAAACCGCATTGCCGATTTGCTCAATAAGCCGCGTATTAATGGTGAGAAAGGCAAAATATTATGCAACCCTGAATTGTATCATATTAATGAGCCGGCCAGACATAAAATACTTGATGTACTGGGAGATATTTCATTGGTCGGCAGGCCCATCAAAGGTAAAATATTTGCCAAACGCCCCGGCCATAAAACGAATACTGAATTTGCCAAACAATTAAGCAAGATCATAAAAAAAGAGGAAGACATTAATACCGCCCCAAATGTAGATTTTAATGCTACTCCCCTATTGGATGTCAACCAGATCAAAAAACTTTTACCTCATCGTCCGCCCTTTTTATTGGTTGACAAAATTTTACAGATGGACAACAATTCGATTATCGGATTGAAGAATGTTACGATGAATGAAGGCTTTTTTGTAGGGCATTTCCCAAACGAGCCAATCATGCCGGGGGTCTTGCAAATAGAAGCTATGGCTCAGGTAGGTGGAATTCTTGCATTAAGCACTGTACCAGATCCTGAAAAATACATGACCTATTTTTTGAAAATAGAACAAGCAAAATTTAAACGAAAAGTCGTGCCAGGTGATACAATAATCTTTAAATTAGAGCTTAAGAGTCCTATTCGCCGTGGACTAGTCCACATGGAAGGAAAAGCATTTGTAGGAAAGAATATTGTATTTGAAGGAGAAATGAAAGCACAAATATCAAAAGTTGAATAATTATGAAGCAACCCTTGTCATATATCCACCCGGATGCAACCATTGCAGATAATGTTGTAATTGAACCATTTGTAACCATTGATAAAGATGTTGTCATTGGTGAAGGAACCTGGATAGGGCCTAATGTAACTATAATGGATGGCGCCAGGATTGGTAAAAATTGCAAAATCTTCCCCGGATCGGTTATCTCTGCCGTGCCGCAGGACCTCAAATTCAAAGGAGAAAAAACAACAGCCGAAATTGGAGACAACACTACCATTCGTGAATTTGTCACGCTAAACAGGGGAACAAAAGCCAAAGGTGTTACCAAAATAGGAGGAAACTCGTTGCTCATGGCTTATGTACATGTAGCGCACGACTGCTCTATTGGAAACAATTGTATATTGGTTAATAGCGTAACATTAGCAGGTGAAGTAGAAATTGATGACTGGGCCATAATTGGTGGGCTTACAGCTGTACACCAATTTGTGCATATTGGAGGTCATGTAATGATTGGTGGCGGTTCATTGGTCAGGAAAGATGTTCCACCTTATGTGAAAGCTGCCAGAGAACCTTTATCTTTTGCGGGAGTAAACTCCATAGGACTCCGCAGGCGAAATTTTTCAAATGAAAAGATCAATGAAATCCAAACCATCTACAGGGTACTTTACCAAAAAGGCATGAACAATTCTCAAGCGATAGAATACATTGAAGCTGATCTCCCTGCTTCAAAAGAAAGGGATGAAATCATCCTTTTTATTAAAAATTCCAAACGAGGTATTATGAAAGGGTATTTTCTGGAATAACAATAATATTGTTAATTGGATACCAATAACTGACTAAGGTTAATAAACAATTGAGATTTGAAAAATCAATTTCTTTTGGAAAATAGTCGTTATATTTGTGTAAATATATTTGTGTAAAATTAAAAGTTTAAGAATATGTTGACTAAAAATACTGTAAAGCAATCAATTGACAATCTTCCTGATTTTTTTACAATTGATGAGCTTATTGAACAATTAATATTTGTAGAAAAGGTTGAAGAAGGCATTAAACAATCGGATGAAGGTAAAACTATTTCAAACGATGATGTGAAAAATATGATTGATAATCCTTATGTTGGACGAATTGTTCCAGAGATAAACAAAAAAGTCATCAGAGAAGTGATTTCTGGAAATTACCGGATTGTGTACAAAATAATTAATGAGTTTCAAGTTGATATTCTACGAGTTTATCATTCAGCAAGATTATTAAAAGCTGATAGATTGGAATAAGCAACATTGGCACACACATGCTATAAATCCAATTTGTTAAATTTTTCAATCACTTCTTAGAATTAAGCCAAAAGATTAAAGAGACAGACACTACATATACCTCAAATGACTTAATAATGATCCCACCCCTGGGCTTTAATTTCGATGGGTTCTCCCTGGGGTGGAAATAAATACCTCCCATTCTCTTTATCTGTAATGTGGCCAATCATTGAGATGCCTTCAATGCCTTTAATCTTTTCATAATCATCTATTGAAACCGTAAATAACAATTCATAATCATCTCCCCCATTCATGGCACATATTGTTGGTTCTAAATTCAACTCTTTTGCCATTTTGCCGGTTTGTTCCGCTATGGGTAGTTGCTGTTTGAATATTTTGCATCCACATTGTGATGCATTACATATATGCAACAGATCAGAAGACAATCCATCAGAAATATCTATCATTGAAGTGGGTTGTACATCATGCTCTTCTAATAAATCCCCCAGGTCTTTTCTGGCTTCAGGTTTAAGCAATCTTTCAATAATATATTCATATCCCGATAAATCCGGCTGCTTTTGAACACCGGTTTCCTGGAACACTTTTTTCTCCCTTTCCAGTAATTGCAAACCCATAAACGCTGCCCCAACATTTCCTGTTACACAAATAATATCATTGTTTTGTGCAGTACTGCGATATGTCACCCGGTTTTGCGGAGTTGTGCCCACAACTGTTACACTTATGGTTAAACCTGTTAATGAAGACGTAGTATCACCCCCTACTAAATCAACCTCATAGTTTTCACATGCTTTATAAATCCCTTCATATAATTCATTAAGCGCTTCAACAGAAAATTTACCGGAAACAGCTATACTGACGGTCATTTGTTTTGGAATCGCATTCATCGCATATACATCTGAAAAATTTACAACGGCTGCTTTATATCCCAAATGTTTTAAAGGGGTGTAAACCAAGTCAAAATGAATTCCTTCGGAAAGCATATCAGTGGTCATAACCATATATTCATCTCCTCCATAATTCATTACAGCAGCATCATCTCCTACTCCTTTGATGGAAGAGGGATGAATTAATGATATGTTTTGTGTCAGATAATCAATGAGTTTAAATTCTCCTAATTCTCCTAATTCTGTTACTTGGTTTGATTGGTTTGCCATCTTATTCATTATATTTGTTTTTTGAAAGAAAAAAATTATTAGAAGTCCCCTATATTCAATAAAAAAAGTCTGTTTGATACAAAAAACGTTTATCCGGGTTTGTGTATGATAGGATGCTCATAAAGATTGAACATATTGTCCATCCAGAAGTTCTCCGGCATTCTTCAATGATGCATCTGTAATTTGTTCTCCGCTCAGCATTTTGGCAATTTCATAAACCCGCTCATCTTTATTAAGCAGTTTAATGCCTGTATAGGTGCCTTTGTCGTCGTCTGTTTTATATACCAGGTAATGATGATCGCCTTTGCTTGCAATCTGGGGAAGATGGGTAATATTGATGACTTGCATGTGCTTGGCCATTGATTTAAAAATAGTGCCCATTTTATGGGCGGTTTCTCCTGAAATTCCGGCGTCTATCTCATCAAACACAATGGCTGGCAATGATTTACTTTGAGAAATAAGATATTTAAGGCTTAGCATGAGCCTTGAAAGTTCGCCGCCTGAAGCGACCTCTGAAATGTCATGTTCTTTTTGATTTTTATTGGCTGAAAATAAAAATTTGATCATATCTTTTCCTGTTGGCATAAAATCATCAGTGAATTGATGATCAAGGAGAAATGATGCATTGGGGATTGCCAACTGCCTGAGTAATTCATTCACTTGTTTTTCCAATGCAGGCTTAATATTCAACCTGTTTTCTGAAATCCGGGCAGCATATTGCTCTAATATCTTCTTTTTCTCTTCTATTTTTTCTTGTATCTCATTAAATCTAATGTCAGATGAATCAATTTCATCTAATTTTTCCTGAAGATTTTTTTTAATCTCCAACAGCTCTGAAATAGAATTTACATGGTGTTTTTGTTGAAGACTGTATAAAAGGTCAAGACGTTCTTTTATATACTGCAATCGTTGAGGGTCGTATTCTATGTTTTCAGCTATGCTGTCTATTTCCGATGCAATGTCTTGTAATTCAATATAAGCACTTTCAAGCCTGGTATTTAAATCTTTAATTTTGGATATATATTGTTGTACTTTTTCAATTTGAGTGGCTGCTTCTTTTAATCTGTCAAGTGTACCGGATTGTTCGTCATAAAATATATAAATGGCTTCCGATAAGCTCTTTTTAATTTCTTCGGCATGGTCAAGTTCATTTAACTCTGCTTCAAGCTCTTCTTGTTCATGCTCCTCTAATTTTGCATTTTCCAATTGATCGAACTGAAAAGTATAATAATCCCTGTCTTCTTCTATTTTTTTTACTTTATTTTGTAATTTTTCAAATTCGCTTAATAATTTTTTATAATCTTCATAGTTGGTTTTGTAATCGTATAGCAGCTGATCATGAGAAGCCAATGAATCAACCACTTCGAGTTGAAATTGGTTGTTTCCCAAATGCAAATTCTGATGCTGTGAGTGTATGTCAATGATTTGCAAAATAAGGTCTTTCAGTATGTTTAATGTTTGCGGAGTATCATTAATAAATACTCTTGATTTTCCGTTTGCAGTAATTTCTCTTCGGATAATCGTGATTTCATCATAATCAATATCATTTTCTTCAAAAAATGGTTTTAAATGCCTGTCTTTAATATTAAAAGCTGCCTCTACCACGCATTTTTTTTGTTCGTCTTTAATGATAGATTTATCAGCCCGTTGTCCCATAATTAAAGACAAAGCGCCTACAATGATTGATTTTCCTGCTCCTGTTTCCCCGGTTAAAATGGTCAACCCGGGACAAAAATCAATTTCCACATATTGGATTAATGCATAATTCTGTATTTTAAGTGATTGTAACATATTCTAACATTATATGCATGATATATTATTGTTGTTGTTCGTTCATTTTTTTGTATTTCCCTGCATTGGGCGGGTCTATTTCAGAGAGTATGCGGACCACTCGTTGCATTTCAGCCGGTGGAGATTCAGAAAAGACCTTTATAAATTCATTAGATTTTGCATCAAATAATACCGTCATATAATGCATAAAAGGGTCGGGCCTTCTGTTATGAACATTTTCAAGTAATTTAAGGCTTTCGGCCATGGTTGCCCTGGATTCATTGAGGTTTTCGGCCATTTTGTCCAGTCCCTGGCGATGATACTGATACATGAATTTTCTTATTGTATTAAAATCATCATCAAGGATGCTGGTTATTAGCCAGTATCTGTTTTTATGATCAGAGCTTTCAAAGGCTTTCCAACCCGATTTGTTTGAACTTTGTGCATTATTCATGATGGTTTCGGCTTTTTGAAAAAATTCCGTCCCGCCTTCAAAAGAATATGTATCATAATCCATTCCAATAACAATGTATGCATAAAAAGCCAAGATGGAAGTGAGATTGGATGTATATGAATTCAAATTGAATTCAAGTGGTTCGTTTTCAACATATTCAAAATGAAGGTCATTGTCTTTATACACAAACACAGGAGACGAATAAGAACTATTATACACAGGACGGCTGGATTGAATCTGTATGTATCCTTTATATTCACCCTGAGAAACTTCTTTTTCAAGGTTAATCATAAACCGGCATTCTATTCTCTCCTGGTTTTTGAATTTATAATCGGTCCAGCTCCGGGTATTCATGAATTCCTGAATATCCTGCTGAAGGGTTCTGAATAACTGCCTGTCACTTCGTTGTATTTCCTGGGAAATCACGCTCACCCGGCATTTTAATTCCTGTCCTATCAATTGAAAGGAATAAAAGCACAGTAATAAAAAAAACAGTAACGTTCTCATTGTATTATAGTTTTTAGATTTTTTCACAAATTTTTTGAATAATATCTATGGCTGCTTCTCTTTTCTTTTTTAACTCAAATTTATTAATATTATTTTGATTATCTATCAAAGTAATTTCATTCATATCACTTTTTATCCCTCCTTCTTGCTGATTAATTGAATTGAGCACAATCATATCCATGTTTTTTTGCATGCATTTTTTTTGTGCATTTTCAATTTCATTTTCTGACTCAAGGGCAAATCCGGCAATGAATTGAGATTTTTTTTTGCGCTTTCCCAATTCTTTTGCAATATCGGGGGTAGGAACAAGTCTCAATAATAAATCTTCTCCTGTTTTTTTGATTTTTTCTTTTGAATAATGTGCGGGTTTGAAGTCTGCTACCGCAGCACATAAAACAGCGATTTCTACATCAGGGAATAGTTCTAAAGTTTTAACAAACATTTGGTCTGCTGTGGTAATATCATAACGTTTTATATTGGGATGTTGTGTTTTTACAAAAACAGGCCCTGCTATAAGGTACACATCAGCACCATATTCTGCTAAGGCTTCGGCGATAGCAAACCCCATTTTACCGGAAGAATGATTTCCGATATATCTGACAGGGTCTATAGGTTCAAAAGTAGGCCCTGCAGTGACAAGGCATTTTTTATTAACCAGTTTTTTTTTATTGATTATCGTGTTATTTACGTTTTTTAAAAAAATTGATTACATCTTCGAGTATTTGTTCGGGTTCCTGCATTCTCCCTTTGCCCTGTAACCCGCTTGCAAGTTCGCCACTTGCCGGTTCGATAATTTGCACATTGTATGATTTCAATGTTTGTATATTTTGTTGTGTGGAAGGATGTGCATACATTGCATGGTCCATTGCAGGTGCAATCATGACAGGCGCTGTTGACGCAAGAGAAACTGCCAAAAGAAGGTTGTCTGTAATGCCATGTGCCATTTTGCCGATGGTATTAGCAGATGCAGGAGCTATAAGCATTGCATCTGCCCATCTGCCCAGGTCAATATGACTGTTCCATTCTCCGGAATCGGAAATAAAAAAATCACTCAACACCGGATTCATGGATAGTGTTGAAAGCGTACCCTGTGTAATGAACTCTTTGGCAAACGGGGTCATGATAATTTTCACCTCTGCACCTTCTCCCACAAACAGACGGGTTAAACAGGCTGCTTTATAAGCAGCAATGCTGCCGGTTATCCCAAGTACTATTTTTTTTTGTAGTAAATTCATTTATATAAAAAAAATAGGCAGGTGCTTTATGGTTTATTTGGATTGCGGTAATATATTTCATCGTCTAAAAACTCCTGAAGTGCTATCAAAGTGGGTTTAGGAAGTTTTTCATAATATTTGGATACTTCAATTTGTTCCCTGTTTTCAAATATTTCTTCGAAATTATCAATATAATATGCAAATTCTTCCAATTTTTTATCGAGTTCGGTTTTCATCTGCACGTTGATCTGTGCGGCACGCTTGCTCATAATATTAATGCTTTCATAAATATTGCCGGTTCCTTTTTCAAGTTCTTCCATATTATAAGGAATGGCAACTACCGGAGCTTTGGTTTTTTTGTAATCCATGGATTGTGGGGTTATTAATTGTTATTGATATTTAAATGATTATTACTTTTTTGATAAATTGACTTGGCTTCGTCTAAATATTGACTTGATGGATATTCTTCTGCTAAAGAATAATAAGCATCAACGGTATTTTGAAACCGATCTTCTTTTTTGCGTTGAACGCTGTTTTTTGCAAGCAAAAAATTAGATTTTAAAATAAGGAACATAATTTCTTCCCTGTATTTTGTGTTTGGATACTCTTCGAGGCTATTGTTCAAAGCAATGATTGATGCTTTGTACCGTTCCAACTGGAAATAGAGTTTTGCGCTCATGAATGACTTTTGAATCAATTTGTTTCGCATTTCATCAATGTATTCGTTTGCTAATGAAACCCTTTCACCTTGAGGATAACGTCGGATATAATGCTGAAATGCTTCGATGGCTTGCATCGTGTTGGTTTGGTCTAATGATGGTTTGGGTGATGTTTGATAAAAACAATATGCGAAATAAAATGAAGCCCGTTCTGCAAAACTGCTTTTAGGGTATGTATCAAATAAGTCTTTAAAATGATGAGCAGCTAAAATATACTGCCTTTGCTTATACTTAGAGTGTGCATAATAATATAAAATGGTATCAATTTTTTGTGTTCCTTTGTAAATAGGCTTCAACTGGTCAAAAAGCCCGGCAGCTTTCACATAATCTTCCTCAAAATAATACTCTTTGGCTTTTTTATATTTAAGTCTGTAATTGTCGCTTTTCAATAATTTTTCATATTTGCTGCACCCTGCAATAAACATTATGGCAGTAATTATAACGAATATCAGTATGTGATGTCTTCTTTTTTTCATTCTGCAAAAGTATATAAATCAGCGAAAGTATAAAAGTTTTTATAATGTTATTTTGGTACTACCCTTATTTTAGTGGTTAAATATTTTTACAGGACCTAAAATACT
>CAZJWE010000093.1:0-12447 GCA_964549265.1 uncultured Bacteroidales bacterium
TTATTCATTATATTTGTTTTTTGAAAGAAAGGAATTAATAGAAGTCCCCTTAATATAAAAAACATGCAAAAATAATTTTTTTATTATGAATGAATTCATTTGAGTAAAAAAAGAAATTTATTTATTGTATGAAAGCAGATTTAGTTGGTAACATGTAAAAGTAAAGAATCCCATTGATATTTTTAATTATTAAAAAACAAAATATAAAAAGTTTATTAATTTTGCCAGACATTAATGAAAAATTAATAACTCAATGATAAACGATGTTTCGATAGTTGTTTCAGTATATAATGAAAAAGAAGGGTTAAATAATTTCACGGAGGCATTGGTTCATGAGCTTTCTAAATTACATATTATGTATGAAATTATTTTTGTAAATGATGGAAGCTATGATGGATCGGAAATAATAATAGACAAAATATGTACACAAATTCCACAAACAAAAGCCATTCATTTTTCCAGGAATTTCGGCCATGAAGCAGCCATGTTGGCTGGAGTTGATCATGCAAATTCTAACGCTATTATATGTTTGGATGCTGATTTACAGCACCCACCGAGCATGATTAAGCATATGTTAAATGAATTTCATAAAGGATACGAAATTATAAATATGGTAAGGGAAGAAAATAAAGGAACAGGTGCGGTTTCAGGTTTTCTATCCCGTTCTTTTTATAAATTCTTAAATAAAATATCTCCTGTTGCCTTAAAGGAAAATGCATCAGATTTTTTTTTAATATCTAAAAGAGTTGCTGATATATTTAAAAAAGATTTCCGCGAAAGAAACCGTTTTTTAAGAGGATTTATTCAAATAATCGGATTTAAGAAGACAACGTTATCATTTGTTGCAGATGAACGACAATTCGGAAAAAGCAAATATTCATTAAAAAAACTCATGATTTTATCAGCCAATGCAATTGTGTCATTTTCAAAATTACCACTGCATTTAGGCTTAATAATAGGGGTTATATTCGGACTATTCTCTTTAAGTGTAGGTGTATATTCTTTGATCATGCGAATATTGGGAAGCCCACCTCCCGGTTATACCTCCCTTATTGTTTTCATTAGTTTAGCATTTGCTCTACAGTTTATAATCATTGGAATAATAGGTATTTATGTAGGTTATGCCTTTGAAGAAACTAAAAAAAGGCCCATCTATCTAATTGATAAACTAAATAATCTTAATGGTTAATATTTTTATGTTTAATATAATTTTTATTTCTAAATGAAAACAAAAGTTAACAACTATTTATTGACAATTATTTTATCAGGAATCATTAGCTTTATTTTTATAAGTTATTTTTATAAAGATTTCATTTATCATCCGAATCAATATATTACAGCAGACTGGGGCGATGGAATAAAAAATTATTACACTTATGCTTATCATATTAAGCATGATACATCTTATGTTTATTTTAACGGGATGAATTACCCTTATGGCGAACTGCACCAATTCACTGATGGGCAGCCTTTTTTGTCAAATTCCATTATATTGTTGAAAAAATTTTTTCCTACTATTGACAACTATTCTATTGGGATATTAAATTTTTTAATGATTTTTTCTATTTGTATTACATGTATATTTATTGCTTTAATACTGTTTCATTTTAAATTGCCTCCCTGGTTTTGTGCGTTATCAGCATTAGGTATTGCATTATTAGCTCCACAAATCCATCGCATAGGTGGTCACCTTAGTTTAACATATTCATTCTTTTTTCCTTTAGCCTGGTATTTATTAATTCTGTTTTATAAAAATCCTAAATGGATCTATACCATTTTACTCTTTATCGTCAATTGGACTTTATTACATGTACACCCATATTTATCTATTATTAATATTTTCTTTATTATCATCTATTTTGTAGTTTATGAGATACGAAACAAAAAAAATGTATTTAACAAACTTCTGCTGCATACAATTGTTCAAACCATTGCTGTCATAATTGCCTGGGTAATAAAACTTGAACTATTTGATTATCATCAAAACAGGCCGGAAGATGTATTTGCATTTTATGCTACTGCCCAACTCGATGGTATTTTTGTGCCCAATATGGGCTTGTTTAATAAGCTTTTAAATAAAATTACATTGGTTAATATCCGCTGGGAAAGTTGGGCGTATATAGGTTTGTTCAGTATTATCGTTTTATTGATCCTGCTGGTTCGATTAATAAAAAATCTTTCAGTGAATAAACGATTTGATTTTTTTCCTTCCTATATTAACAATACCCTTAAAATATCTTTTATTGCCTCGCTTTTTGTCTTGTTTTACGCGTTCGGTTTTCCATATAAATATGGCTTTAAATTTTTGCTTAATTGGATACCGGCGTTGAATCAAATAAGAGTAACTGCCCGTTTTGCATGGGTGTTTTATTTTGTAATCAATGTGTTGAGCGTTTCATTGATTTATCATTTTTTAAAAGATAAAATTAACAACAAACTACTAAAACAGGCTTTACTTATTATCCCTGTTTTAATAATTCTATTTGAAGGGGTTGAATATCATAAATATTATAGTTATAAAATAACTCAATCCGGCAACTATTTTTCTAAAAAAACGAACAGTTCAGTAAACAAAAAGGTTTATAAAGCCATTCATAATATTGATATTTCGGAATATCAGGCTATTTTACCACTTCCTTTTTATCATATTGGTTCAGGTAAAGGGTTGGAAATTATTGATGAAGATGGTTATGTGAAATCATTGGTTATGTCTTATCATACCGGCTTACCTTTAATTGCATCGAATTTATCCAGAACATCAATTGACGAAGCTGGCATGATAATGGATCTTTTTAAACCTCCTTTTATGGAAAAACCTATAATTAAAAATTTTAACCCGAAAAACATATTAATTCTTCTGACTGATAAAACAAAATTAAGACCTTCTGAGAAATGGATCATTGAAAAAGCTAAACAAGTTTATAATGATAGCACTTTAAAATTATATAAGATACATCCAAAAATGTTTATATCTTATGACATAAGTCACATAGAAGATAAATTATCTACTGAAAACCAAAGCATAAAAGATCTAAGTGGCTTTCATCCTGTTTCATATAACCATAAAAAATTCTTTTTTTATGGTTTCGGCGATTCCATCCCTGCTGACACATTAATGAAATCTAAAGCACAGAAAGCATCTCAACCGGGATATCATCTTTTATTTGAAGATAAAAATGATTTGCTCAACGAAGGGGACGAATATGAATTCAGTTTTTGGTTTTATAATAAGGGCCAAAATAAGACCAGGATTCATTGTATTGTTGCCCAAACGAATTCAAAAGAAAAAGAAAAATGGACAGATCATTTTAATATTAACTCCGAAATACAAATAAATGATGACTGGAAGCTGATAAAATATAAGTTCACTGTTTTAAATGATGCAAAAAATGTTAAAATACTCATGCATGGAGAAAAAAACAAAGATTATCCAATCTATTACGATGACCTTTTAATTCGTGAAAATGAATTGGATGTTTATTATAAAATAAATGATGATATACTATTTGAAAACAATTATAGAATTCCGGTAAACTAAATTAGTTTCACATATTATTTTCAATAAGCCTATTACAGGACTCAACTAAATTGTAATCCTAATAAAATTATAAAATTTAAAATTTTTATAATTTATCTCCCGTTTGCTATTACAGTATATGATAATTACAATTCATCAGAATAAAAAACTAACGATTAAATCAATTCATGAACTTACATAAAAAGGTTTTAAGCTTTGTATCGCTATTATTTATTTTTATCTTAATTATTCTGTACTATGCTAAAAGTTTAGATGGGGGCTATATTGGCAACATCTTTAATGCTGATGTAACCTTTTTACATGTTTTATTTAAAGATTTATTTACAGATAATTATTTATTAAGCGATTGGACATTCCCTAATTCTCCAGGTTATTTTCCTGATTTTTTATTATTTACGCTTGCTAGTATATTGGGAAAAACAACTCCTCAGGTCACTTTTATATATAGCCTTTTGCAATGGGCATTGATCCTTATAGTTTTAATGTACCTTTATAAATTATTTTTCCCTCAAAACAAAAATACATATTTTGGGTTGTTAGTAGTATTATTTTCGATTTTCTTTCTTTGTACTATCTTGCCTTTGAACATCAGTAGCTTTTCTTTTTATTTAATGCACCCCACTTACCATACAAATGTACTAATCAATACAGTAATTGCATTTATACTGCTTCTACTATTAATTAAATACAATAGTTATAGCTACTCCTTTCTTTTATTTTTCATTGTTGTTCTGGGGACTATTTCAGATAAAATATTCATCCTTGCTTTTGTCCTTCCTTCCCTAACAGCTATGTTTTTTTTAAAACCAGATCATTGGATCAAATCTGTTATTACAATTTTTGTGGCATCATTATCAGGTTATTTATTTAATGAATTTATTATTTCAGGTATCATTACAACTAATGACACTGCCAAAATCTTTCATTTTTCGTTTAATAATCTACTATGTATTGTTCATTTCTTCAATACATATATACATGGAAATATATTTGAGCAGCTTATTGTTTATTTATCATTGGGAAGTTTTATTTCTGCTGTGATTGCACTACTGTTTAACCATAAAGAACAGAATTATATTCAGCTTTACATGTATTTTTATGTGTTCTTATTCGTTTTTGTATTATTTCCTCCTTTTATTTTAGGTTATTATACAGGTAATGGATTACGATACCTTATATTCATCTTTTATTTTTCCTTTATTAATATACCTCTATTGATATATAAAATAAGGTTAATTCGAAATAAAAGCGTTACTATGTTTTCATTTTTTGCCATCTTAAGCATAATCATCATTATCTTTATTAAAATAAACATAAAAACAATACCAGAAGGGTTTAAACAATATTTAAATTTCAAACCGGACTATGTAAAATTTGTTGACGATATTTCACAAAAATATGATCTCAAAATCGGTATTGGCGATTATTGGAAAACACATCCTTTAATTCTTTTTTCGGAGCATGAAAACAGATTATATTCTGTTTATACTTCCAGTTTAGTTCCGAATGTTCCGGTATCAAATAATAATTGGTATTATAACACCGACTATGGAGCCTATAACAATCCAATATTCAATTACATATTAATAAGTGAAAATAAAATAAAAAAATATGAATACAGGCACAGGATTCATATTGACACAATATTTTTTCATAATAATTATGCTTTATTAAAGACTAAACCATTTAAATTTTTTAAAAATAGTGATAATATTTTTAACTTGTAAAAATTAAAAGCTCAATCACATGTCACTTATGATCTTGACAAAATTAAAAAGAAATTAACGAATATGAATTTAGTTTTTAGCTGTATAATAATGGTTCTAATAAATATAGAATGCATTGCATTATTACCCAAACAAATTCAAATAACAAAGAAAAATGGACAAATCAATTAAATATAAACATAGGTATACAACTATATAATAACTGGATGCTGGTAAAAAAAAAATTAAGTAATAAATGATGCAAAAAACGTAAAAATTCTTATACTTGGATAAAATAGCAACGATTATCCAATATATTATGACGATTTTTAAATCCGTGAAAAGGATTTAGATGCTTATTATAGGATAATCCACAAAGTAGCCTCACGATATTCTGTAAGAAATAATAAGGCTAATACAGATTTTTTATTCAATTTTAAAAATATGTACTCCATTGAATTCGCCAACTTTCTTTTCTGAAGTAGTATACACATTTATGGTAGTATCATTTTTTAAGATCATCTCATCTCCAATCATTAAATATTTAAGCCCTCGTTCTTTTAAATATTCAATACGTTGTTTCAATGGGCCTCCTAAAGCAAAATCAGTATTCCCAAGTTGATCCATGAGATATAATGAATTATTCATACTCGGGTCCGGTGTATAATAAATTCTATCTTCCCTTTCAATACCAAGATTTCTCAGATATGGTTCTATATAACCACATTTGTGAACAAGTTTGCTTGTATCAACAAAAAATATATCGCTGTATTTTCTATCTATGCCTTTCTTCCCGTGTGCAATCAAGAAACATCCTACGATTATAAAAAACATTTTAAAATAGAGATTGTTATATATATGAAAATATTTCTGTTTCATATAGTAAAAGAAATTAAGGTATACAAATAGTATAAATGCAAAACTATTAATATTATAATAATCACACCTACCGATAGATAAAAAGAATATTAAATTAAAAATGATGACCTGAATAAATAACAATATTGTGATAAAATTTAATAACTTGTTATGTTTCGATATAAATATAAGATTATGTAAAAAAATGATAAAGCTTAAGTAGATAAACACAGGACTATGAAAATATCCAACCTTGAAACGGGTTACAAATTCATTCCAAACATGTTTGATCAATTCTTTATCTCCATACCATATTGCAGAATATAACCTGGCTGAATTAATCGCACCAAATTTCAGAGAAAAGTATTTTGAATATGCATACCATGCAAACATAAAAACGATTACAATTATAAAATAGAGAAAATATTTCGTACCCTTGTCAAATAATTTTTTCCCGTCTTTACCAAATTTCACTTTAAAGATAAGTTCTACCATAAATATAGCGAAAAGAGCAAAATATAAATATAATGCCTGAGCTTTTAATAATCCGGCTATTGCAAATAGTAACATTGAAATAAGCAAATACTTATCTCGCTTAAATAAATAAAACCGGTAAAAAAAGTAAAATCCAATTAAAGAAATTGCCATTGCGGGAGCATCTGTAATAAAATTGCTCATATAAAATATATACACTGTTGAAGAAAAAAGGATAACTGAAATAAACAATGACAAAATAGTGTCTTCCAAAATATATTTAGCTGTTTTGAATAAACACAGTAATCCTAAAAAACCAATAATTATATTAAACAGTCTGTAAAGAAATTCATAGTTGCCAAAAATTTTATAGATTTGTCCAACAACATAATATAGTAATGGACATTCTAATATTACAATTCTTGATGTATGATTATTGGTAACAAATGCTTCTGTTTTAGGCTTAAAAAAATTGGCTCCATGATAAAAGCTTTGTGCATAACCAGCACTAACACAATTTCTCCATTGATGTACACCCACTGGCCTGGAAAAAATTATTTTATTAAAGCCATAAATAAAGGCCATAACAATAATTAAAAACCAAAAATAATGAGTTGGTTTAATTCGACTCAATGTTGATAAAAATTTATTTTGGTTATTCATTTCAATTAAGTTAATGTTATAAACTATTTATTATTTTTATTACTTTTTAATTGATAAAGAATTTCTTCCTGATTATTGCGCATTCGCGAAAACATATCCAGTATAAAGCCGGTTAATAAGAAAAGTAATGCTAAAATACCTAAAAAAGCAGCTAAAAAGCCTGCCCATTTATGTGGTGTAAATTCATTGGTTTGGAAATAATGAAACATCAAAAAAAGAAAAAAGAAAAATCCTGTTACAAAAGATAAAAGGCTCATATAACCAAATAATCTAAAAGGTTTATAGTCTCTGTATGTCCTCACTATAATTTTTAACGTTTTAAAGGCATATTTAAAAAGATTACTGGCAATTCTGGATTTCCCATGCTCACGCCTACCTCTTATTTTTAAAGGAACCTCTTTTATATTAATATCTTTAAATGCCAAATCTATAAATGTTTCCTGAGTATAGGTAAACTGTCCGAACAAGTTCAATTTATAAAGCGTGCGTATATGATATGCCCTGAATCCGCATGAAACATCATAAAAACGTTTATTTGTGAGTTTACTTATAAACCAGGCCATAAATTTATTTCCCAAAAATTTTACTTTAGACATTTCAGGATAGAAATCTTTATTCATAAATCTTGAAGCAGTTACAAAATCTGCTTCTCGATTAATAATTGGCAAAATTAATTTTTCAATATCAAGAGGATTAAACTGCCCATCTGCATCAATGTTTACTAATATGTCAATATCTTCATTTAATATTTTATTGATCCCCGTTTTAAAAGCAGCTCCTACGCCCATATTACGTGAATGAGAAATAACTTTAGCGTTTAAACCCTTTGCAATTTTTACTGTATTATCAACTGATCCATCATCAACAACCAAAATTAAATCAATATAATCTGGTATTTGTTTTATTACATTTCCAATACTATGTTCTTCATTGAATGCAGGTATGAGAAGAGCAACCTTTTTTCCTTGATACATTAAATTATTATTTTTATGAACCACTTATTAATCTATTATTTCCATAATAATAATTATCTTATTTTTTGAAGTAAATATATTAAAAAATTATAAATTAAATCTATAATCATATTTTATTCTTTTCTTCAGTTGAGCACTGAGTTTCTACTTTATTCATTTACTCTTAACCAAAATGAACCTTATATTCAAGAAATAAGGTTTGGAATTTTGGCGATAAAAATCTGTATATTTCCTTTATTTTCATATGTTTATTATTTATTTTTCAAAGGTCATATGGAGCTCGCCATGAGTTTAATCTATTGACTTTGTGTAACCTAAACAGATTATTAATAATCATGCTCGTGTGTGTCAAAAAAATTGTCATGGCTCGGTTCATATTATAATAATTTATAATTGAGAGTTCATTGATTTGGCACCCAAATATAAAAAGATTACTTAGTAATAACTATTTTTTGCTGAATTATTTTCTCAAATGACGATACCTTAAAAGGTATATTCCAGAATTAACATCTGTACAATCCAATTTTATGTTGTTTTGAAAATTATTTTAGGTATCACTTGTGACAGAACTATTCGATTCAAACAATACATCAACGCTTGTAGCATTTTCTCATTATGGGTTTTGCTATGGCAGAAAAATCTATGGTGGCTGTAATGGCTGTATTCAATGGATTAGAGATTGTCGTTACAACATCTTACACGTTAGTACGAATTGTATATCTTAATCCATAGTTTTCCGTTTTTTTCTCATCTGTTAATAAAACTCCATGAAAATCATATTCATTAATTGGAGGGACAATGATATTTACATCCTCATAATCTGTTTTAGAGTAAACAATGGAATTATATTCTGTATTTAAAAAATCATTGTTCATTAGATATTTAAGTTCTCGGGCTATGTGTCTTAACCTGCATGTAAGCAGCAAACGAAACTACAAAGTTTTTAGCAATTAGGAATGCAGAAAAAATGGCAATAAAAGTGCAGAACTTTTTATTCCAAAATATTGGATTTTTACTATTTTGATCTTGCTTTGAGTTGAAAATTGGTTTAATAAAGAAATTCTTGCTGTCCATACGTGTTTTTGTTGGTGTCATCACAGTTCAGTATAATAAGATTTGGCTATGTGTTATATGAATCAATAAAGATATTAATCGGATGGCCATATTCTCCAAGCGGCTCATGGTCGATTGTAAACCAATATCTTTGCCGCTTTAAGGTAAACGATCGGAACACTTCTTAAAAACAGTATCTCCGTAAAGATCATCACAATCATCAACGTCTTCATATCCTGCTGCAATCTGGAATATACGCCGGGTAAGCAATTCTTTTATGGCATGTTCTATATATAGAGGGGCACTTCTATCAGTGATGCAGCTACTAATACGGTCAATTAAATGAATCCTGTCTTTAAATTCACGCAACAGCAAAAGCCTGCCATCTCTGCTAATTTGATCATCGGTAAACTTAGTTCAGTCTTTTTTGCAACTGGTAAAATATCCAGTTTTAATTGGGAATTTTCAGATTTTTTTCATCCTATAAAAAATCGGTTCTACCGGTATGGTTACAAACCCATGTATTTTATAAATATAAATAATGGCAAAAAGGTTCCAAAACACCGTGCTTGTAGCTGTAGAAACAGCAGCGCCTTCTATCCCGTACAATGGAATTAATAAATAATTTAATATGATATTCAAAATGGTGCCGGTCAATATAATATTCCGGGCCATTTTTTCATGCCCGGTCATATTTAATATAGGGATGGTTGACCCGGCCACCGCGGTAAAAAAATGTCCGCTCGCTAAAATGATTAATGCGTTGGTTCCCAGGATAAATTCTTCTCCAAAAATAGATAAAAGCAGGTTGGGAAAAAAGAGAATAATAAGAAACACAGGCAATGTTACAAGGATGTTGATAGTTGAGGTTTGCCATATAAACCGCCTGAATTTGTCATATGAAAAATTTTCTTTTATTTCCACAAATTTAGGAGTTGCAATGCTATTGATAGCAACCAGGCTTACCGTATTTAGTGCAGCAATTTTTAATGCTATATTATAAATTCCTACAAGGGCTTCGTTTTTAAAAACACTAAGCATCAAAATATCAGTTGAATTCATAATTAAAAATAATGAATTGGTAAGCATCATGGGAATGGAGATGTATAACGCTTTTTGTATTGAGAAACTCCCTTTAAATAAACGGACTCTTTTTATCCGGAGAATATTGTTCTTCCATAACCTGATAAAACTAAATATCATTAAAACAAAAATACCTGCATTTAGTGTAATGATTAATGTGATAGTTGCTTTAAAAAACGAGCTCACTCCTATTAACAGGATAAGCGTTAACAAATAAATAACTCCGTGATTAAATAATGAAAATTCGGTGATTTTTTTTATCCCCCGTAACGATTCCGCATTTAGCCTCATGATGGAATAAAAGACGACTGCAAGGCCTGTGAGCCGGATGAATAACACATTGGTATATGCTTTAAACAAGAGGTTTGATAAAAACGGGGCAACCCCCCATATCAAAGCAAAAATCAGTAAGCTGGCAAATAACACTATGAAAAATGATTTTGTATATATTTCATGAATTTTCTTTGCCAACTGCTGTGAAGAAGCCTGTGAAATAAACCGGACGATAGAAGAATCAAAACCCAGTTTTCCAATGACAGATCCAATAATCAAGACAGACCAACATGTTGAAAATACCCCAACACCGCTTGCATCAAAATACCGGGCCGCAACAAAGAAAAAAAGATACCCCCCAAATATTGAGATGATCTGAAAAATAAAAGCGATACTACTTCCTTTAATTAATTCATTAAAATGAAAATCTTTTTTAAGATTTATATAATTATTTATTTTAACCATTTTCAACTTTAATTAATAAAAAAATTAAATATAAAAAATATCAACCATAATGTATGATGTTTTATTTATTGCATAAACATATTGATATATAATTTTTGGCGATTCCAAAGCACTTCAGTATTAAATTCAAATAATAAATAATTTTTGAGCTTAACTTTTAAAACCAAATATTGTTAACAAGAGATTGGCTATTATAGTGTCCTGGAACAGAAGCATTAGAATTCTTTTTTTTGTATTTTTATTTTGAATGGTTGGTTGTAAGGATGTTTAAATGTATCCTAAAATAAAGGATAGATTGAACACGAGTTTCTACTTTATTCGTTTATTCTTAACCAAAATGAACCGCCATGCCTTTCAACTCCTTTTAAATTAGCATGATCCCATATAGGTTCTATTTGTTTACTTAACTCTTTATCTTCATAAATAAAATAGTTAGGTAATAATGGTTCATATTTTTTATAATTAGCTAATAAATTTATAGCAAGCCCGTATTGTTCTGAATAAAATCTATCACACATGAATTGAGGATAATCATAAGGCAAATAAATGTCATGTATATGCACAATAACACCTTTTTTTAATTTAGGAAGAATCTCAAGATAAAAAACCATTGAGTCGGAATTTGGTAATATCCTGTGAGAGTTATCGATAAACAAAATATCATTTTCATTCATCTCATCAAAAATTTTGTAATCAATGTTTTCAAATGGTGCTCTTACGACTTTATCAGCTAGGTGATCAATTTCAGTGCGTGGCTTTGGATCAATTGAAATGATTTCTGTATTGGTATTTTGTTCTGTTTTTGCTTTATAAGCAACCTTTGTTGAATTCCCTGAACCAATTTCAATATACTGTTTTGGCTTAAATTCTGTAATCATTGTATAAATGCCAATGATATCCAATCCCGGTAAAAAGCCATTATTCCATGATGGCTTAGACAGATCATTTTCATATTTAGTATTTTTAATTGTCCAAATAGTTTCCTTGTGCCGTATAGATATATCTAACAACGACTTATAGGTGTCTTTTTTAGAATTGATTATTGAATACAATTCAGGGTGAGGAGGTAAACCATTGCCATATCTTGGTTTAAGATAAACCTTATATTCAAGAAAAAGGTTTTGAAATTTTGGATTTAAAAACCTATAAACTTTTTTAATGTTCATGCAGTATTATTTTATTTAATTTTGGGGTTCGTAAAAATGAACCCCAAAATTAAATATTATTTTGTAATAATTATTTTTTGTTGATATATTTTTGTATATGAAGATACTTTTAAAATATATACACCAGTAATGATATCAGAACAATCAATACTAACTATACCTTCAACATTATTAAATGATTTTATTAAATTACC
>CAZJWE010000094.1:0-12324 GCA_964549265.1 uncultured Bacteroidales bacterium
ATTTTCAGTCCGTTGCTCTACCGACTGAGCTATGGCACCGTTTGAAGGTGCAAAAATATAAAAATTTTAAATTATAACATATGCAATTCTGTATTTATTTCGTAAAAAGTATTTTTTTATATCACAAATGTTTGAAAGCACAAAGCAGATTTGTTACCGCAACATCGCAACGCAGGCCATTCGTCCTGTCTTTCCGCCACTAAACCGGTGCGAGTAAAAAATATCATGATGTTCGTATGTGCACATTTCAGCAATGGATGTGTTTTGTTTATTTAATCCAGCCTCGATTAGTTGTTTTTGATTGGCATGCCATAAATTACAATAGGTCTTATTCTTTTTATAAATCAATATATCTTCATCGTTTTGAAATGCGTTTTTGAGTTTTTCTGCTACCAGATCTCCTATTTCAAAATGTTGTGGGCCTATCGAAGGGCCTATCCCTGCAATTAAATCGCCCGGATGCGTTCCAAATTGCTTTTTCATCTCCATAATTGTTTTCAAAGCTATGTTGGCAACGGTTCCACGCCATCCGGCATGAGCAATTCCTATGGCTTGATGAACAGGGTCATAAAACAGTAATGGAGCGCAATCGGCTATCAGAATTCCAATGCCCACCATTGGGGTATTGGTGATCAGTGCGTCTGCTTCTATTGGATTATTAGTGATTGGCTGGCAATATGACTCATCAATTCTGATGACCGTATCACCGTGTACCTGCTGGGGAAAGATGAGTTGTCCGACTGCAATGCCAAGAGTATTTGCAATGCGTTTTCTGTTATTGGAGACACACAACGGATCATCCTCCGTGTTGAAACTAAGATTCAGTGTGTCGTAGGGTGCATTACTGCACCCCCCTTCACGGGTTGTAATAAAATGTGCCAGATTGCTTTGTCCTGTAAATGTCTCAAATACCAATGCTTTCAATTTGTTAATGAATTGAAACTTCATGTATCCCCCCGTTTTTTTTATTCGCTTGGAAAATCTGCATTAAAATTATATAAATTCCTTTACTTTTGTTGTTTTATAAATCAAACGGTCATAAAATTCCTTAAAATACATTGTCTTTGGATTTTCAGACTCACATATTACCCAATGGCTTACGACTTATTCATAAACAGGTTCCGTCCATAGCCGCACATTGCGGAATTATTATCAATGCAGGATCGCGCGATGAATTGCCTAAAGAACACGGGCTGGCTCATTTTATTGAACATGTCATTTTCAAGGGAACAAAAACCAGGAAATCATATCACATTATCAACCGGATTGAAAATGTGGGAGGGGAGATCAATGCTTATACCACCAAAGAACTCACCTGCCTTTATACCTCGTTTTTGCGGGACAGCTATAATCGTGTGTTGGAATTGATGGGGGATATTATATATCATTCAACTTTTCCGGAAAAAGAAATCAACAAGGAGAAACAGGTGATTCTGGATGAAGTAAATTCATATAAAGATATACCATCCGAATTAATATTCGATGATTTTGAAGAGTATCTGTTCAAAGGCCATTCACTTGGAAAAAATATTTTGGGAACAAAAAAAAGTGTGAATTCATTCAATAAAGACTCCATTTTAAATTTTATCCAACGCAATTATCATCCTGGAGAGATGGTTCTTTCATCTGTAGGAAATATTTCATTTAAGCGGTTCATTAAATTAGCAGAAAAATATTTTTGCAAACCACTCCGACCTTCTGTGAAAAAACAACGGAAGGTATTTACTGAATATAAACCATTTGACAAAAGAATACATAAAAAAACATACCAAACACATTGTATTATTGGCAACACAGCGTACTCTATCCACGATAACCAAAAATATGTGTTGTCATTATTGAACAATCTCATGGGAGGCCCTGCATTGAATTCCCGGCTGAATATTGCTTTACGAGAAAAAAACGGATTCACGTATAATATTGAGTCCAATTACATTGCTTACACAGATACAGGGCAGTTTGAGATTTATTTTAGCACAGACAAAGGGCATCTTGAAAAAAGCCTCGAACTGGTCAGAAAAGAATTAAAGCTCATGCGTGCCAAAAAATTGGGCACATTACAATTGAGCAGGGCCAAACGCCAGATGATCGGACAAATGGCAATAGCAGAAGAAAATAATGAACACAGGATGCTGACAGCAGGGAAAAAGTATTTATTATTAGATGAATTGTATGATTTGAATGCTTTAAAAAATACCATTGAAAATATTTCAGCTTCTGAATTGACGGAAGTGGCCAATGATGTTTTCAATGATCTGCAATTATCGGTGTTGGTTTATAAATAATTGTTAATTGTTAATTGTTAATTAACCATTATTAAAGGGCTGACTTTACATGCTTTATGGACTTTTTAGACAAAAATAAACATATGCAATACGACGATTCTTTGATGCAATACATCTCAGATCATTCGGATTCTGAAGATGCAGTTTTACAAAATATTACACGTCGCACCTACCTTGAGGAGGTGTATCCCAGGATGTTGTCAGGCCACTTGCAGGGCGTAGTTTTAAAACTTTTGAGTAAGATAATCAGGCCGGCAGCTATTCTTGAGATTGGGACGTTTACCGGTTATTCTGCCATTTGCCTTGCAAAGGGGCTTCGCAAGGGAGGCCGGCTGCATACCATTGAACAAAACGATGAATTGCAGCATAAGATCGCTGAAAATTTTCGTGAAGCAGGTGTAGAAGAGCAAATACAAATGCACATTGGCGATGCCAAAACCATTATTCCCGCATTAAACATACAATTTGACCTGGTATTTATTGATGCAGATAAATCCGAATACCCGGAATATTATAAGCTTGTGAAATCTAAGCTTGCAGCAGGTGGTGTGATGATAGCAGATAATGTCTTATGGGGCGGGAAAGTAGTGGACGATACAGATAATAAGGACAAAGAAAGCCTTGGAATTCAACAATTCAATCAAATGGTAAAAAATGATCCTCAGATGGAGAAGGTGATTTTGCCCTTGCGTGATGGGTTGTTTATAATCAGGAAGAAAGATTGAACAAGGTTGAGGAAATACATTCCCCAACCTTGTTTATATGATTGTTTACCTGATTATCACTTTCTTCACCACAGTGCTTTGAGTTCCTTTTACCTTGACAAAATACATTCCCGAAGGCTGGTCTGATAAATCGAGTTGGTGCGTTACATTCACCATTTTATTGGGTTCAATGTAAATGGTTTTACCACTGATATTCATGATTTCAACAGAAAACTCATCATTATTTTCCGGTGTATTGATTTTAAGATTGAATAATCCATCGTTGCTGGGGTTGGGGTAGAGTAGAATATCTTTATTTTCAGCTTTTAGTTCGTTTTTGGAAGAAAGGTACACCGTGTCAATTTCAACGGTTTCATATAAAGTCTTGGTGAATCCACATGAGTTTGAGAGTGTTGCACTAACTATATATTTACCTGGGTGTGAATATTGATGTTCAACATATTTATTATTTTTATCCACTTCCACAATAGGTGAATGATCGCCAAAATCCCATTCTCCATAAGCATAATCATTCGGTATTGTATAAACAATGGTATCATATATGTTAGCTCTATAAGGATCAGCATCAATGCCTGGATATCCAAAATGGGGGGGAGAGTCCTCCTTTACATGAAAGGTTAATGCATTATCATAATATACAAAAGAATCTACCCGGCTTAGCCCACAATTGTTGGTTGTTGTTAATGTAACAAGATAATCACCAGTATTAGTATATGCATGTTTGAATATATCCATATTAGAATTCTCTATTTCAGTAGGGTATGATGATGTCCCATCGCCAAAATCAGCTGTAAATGTGTAATTATCATATTTATAATAATTGGGTATAAATAAAGAAATACTATCCCCGGGACATATATTATGTGCATTTTTGGTATATAAGTTATGATTTGGAAAGTTATTTAAATTATTATCAACCACGATTGTGCTATAAAGGGTCGTATCCATTCCACAACTATTGGAAACGGTCAATGTAACAGGAAAGGAACCACTCGAATCGTATAGATGGCTTACCCGGCGACTAGATGTTTTATTCCCATCCCCAAAATTCCATACATGATCTAAAGAGAAAGCATTTGTTGAAAAGTCTACTTTATCGTGTGGGCATAAGTACCGGTCTGAAATTGACATTTTTATATGTTCAATAACAGGAACATGGTTCTCAACATATATAGTATCTGAAACAATTGAATTGTTACCACAATTATTAGTAACGGTAAGCGATATTTCATATGTTCCTGGCATACTATAAGCATGTTTAGTATAATTATATTGTGGATTCCGGGTAATTCCATCGCCAAAATCCCATTCGTATGCTTTTTGATCTTCTGGAAGAGTGTAGAAATAAACTGTATCATTGGGACAAACTTTTTGTTTTGAATATAAAAGTTTCGGTTGGTAAACAGGAACTGTATCAGTAATATAAACTGTATCATAAATAGTTGTTTCATTGCCACATGCATTAGTTATGTTTAAAGAAACTATATATGTTCCGGTTTCTTTATAACTATGTGTTGTTGTTGTATGATAAGATGTATATCCGTCAGCAAAATCCCATTGGTATTGGTAGGATTTATAACCAGTAGAAGGTTTAAATTTTATTGGAGCTCCTGGGCAATAGCTTGAGTATTTGACAATTGTAGTATTTGAGACTTGTAGAGTGTCTACAATAAAAATGGTGTCATAAAGTGTAGTGTCATATCCACATCCATTTCTCATGGTATTGGATACAATATATGTCCCTGTTTCATTATAGATATGGGAATAATCTTCATAATTTGAAGTAGTTCCGTCCCCAAGATCCCATACATTATTTTTATTGCCATTGAAATGTATAATTTCTCCGGGACAACGATAGGGGTTCTGTATTGTAAAGGTTGCATTTTTGATAGGGATTGAGTCTACAATATTTACGGTATCATACAAAGTTGTATCATTGTTACATAAATTTGTTATGGTTAATGATATTGGATAAGTTCCAGGAGACTCATATTTGTGCCATGTGTGATCATTTCTAGATGTATTTCCATCTCCAAAATTCCATATCAAAGAGTTTGAACGACTTGAATTTACCCAAAAAGAAACATATTCACCCGGACATATACTGTCAGAAAAGAATCCAAATTTTACAGACCGAACAGGAATGGTATCCACTACATTTACTGTATCATAAATTATGGTATCTTGTCCACATAAGTTTATTATTTTTAGCGATACAGGAAATTCACCGGCTGATGAATAGACATGTTCTGCTGTTTTAGAATAAGAAAAGGTACCATCTCCAAGGTTCCATACATACCTGGTATTATTATCTGAAGAAGCTTTAACTTCAACAGTTTCCCCCGGACATTTATAATTATTATAGATTGAGGTGATTTTTGCATTTTGAATTGGAGCTGAATTCGATACAGATACAGTATCATATAGTATAGTGTCCAAACCTGATTCATTTGTTACATGTAATGATACCGGGTAGGTACCACATGAATCATACACATGTGAATGGTTTTGTTTTTTTATGCTGGTCCCATCACCGAAATTCCATTCATAATTAAAACTATCAGGACTTGCTTTAAATATAATTTTTACACCGGGGCACACAGCACGGTTTGAGATATCCATGTCTATGATTGATGTTTGTGAGCTATGAAGCGTTATCGTTCCAACGTTTGACCAATCCGATTCCCATAAATGTTTATTTGATGACCAAAATGCCGATACTAATTCATCAAAAGCAGGAAAATCAGAGTCATTGGGGTCCGTGTCATTGTCATGGGTATTTATGTCAAATTCAAACGAATACCCATCTTCAGGAATTACATCACTAGTGTTTTGTGTAGCAGCATTATACTCTACAAAATAATCCCATAAAACATATGTTTCGATATAATAACCTTGATGTTCGGGGGTTGAAATAAGTTGTGATTGTGTCTTGTAATTGGATGTGTCAGCTTGATATGTTCCATGTAGATACCCTCTTTCGGTAAGCATACAGGGAATTTGATATACTCCACTATCCTGGTAAAAAAAAATATGTGGGTCTAAAATTTCTTTTCCGCCAAATCTGAAATAAAAATCAATTCCATCAGCTGCCCAATGGTCATATGGGAAAACAAAATCATCTTCTACTTTCACAAGGAAAAATATAGCTGTATCATTCCATGCAGCTTTCCACCAATATCGTTTAAAATCTTTTTCTCCATTAGGAGATGCGTTTACATAATTTACTTCAGTATGTTCTTTGACATTTTTCCAAAATGTTTCGTTTCCTATTCCGTCAATTGTAATGCTTGCATTGCTGTTAATTTTGTAAATAGTGGTAGATAATTGCGCTTTACTTTGTGAAGTGAAGCCTAATAAGAAAAGCATAAGAGCTGAAATATTGTATAAACTTTTCATGATAAATAGTTTTTTTAATGAAACAATAAATATTTTTTTATATATATAATCTTAATCCTTCCAGAAATTTACCTTTTCCAATGCGATTTCCTGTTCAAAAAACATTTTGGCTATGGCGCTGAAATATTCGGTGTAATCGGAAATAAAAAAGGTGTGTTCGCCTTTTTGAGCCGGGTTGATGAGGTTTTTTTGTTCAAGGATTTGTTTTAAATGCGCAGCTACCGTGTTGGCTGAATCAATGATTTGAACAGAGAAGTCATAATATTTACTGATTTGCTGTTTGATGATGGGGTAGTGGGTGCATCCCAGAATCAATGCTTTAATATTTTTGAGTTGTTGTTTAGACAGGTAATTTCGAATGATGGCATTGCTGATATCGTCATAAATAAATCCTTCTTCGATCATGGGTACGAGTAGGGGAGTTGCCAGGGAAGTGACATTGAGTTGGGGGGAGTTTTCGTGAATTTTTTGTTGGTAAGCATTGCTGTTAATCGTTCCTTTTGTTCCAATAACCCCGATTTTATGGAGGTTTTGTTGGGAAGCAATGTATTCAACAACAGGGTCAATCACATTCAAAACAATGGCTTTATCTCCAACATATTCGCATACTGTTTCATAGGCATTGGCAGAAGCTGTGTTGCATGCTATTAAAATGACTTTGCAATTTTTTTCCAGAAGGTATTGGGTGATGCGGGTTGAATAATATTTAACCGAATCGCTTGATTTATCGCCATAAGGCAAGTGGAATGTGTCGCCAAAATATACCAGGTTTTCATTGGGTAACACCTGGCGAATGGCATTTGCAACAGTTAAACCGCCCACTCCGGAATCAAATATGCCAATGCTTTGTCCAGATTCTAAAGACATGTAATGATGAGTTGAGATGCTTAAAAAAAGCCATCAGGTTTTGTACATTCGTTAAAACATGATGGCTTTTGATTTACATTTGGTGTTGATATATTCTATTTAGTAAGTCCTAATTCTTTTTTAACCAATGGCATAATGTCTTCGCTTTGGTCAGATTGATAAATCACAGAACCAATGCTGGTATCAAATACATAAGTGTACCCTTGTTCTTTCGCTACCTTATCAATTGCTTTGTTCATCCTGTCATAAATAGGTTGCAGGAGTTCTCCTTCAATGCGTTGAAGGTCTTGTTGTGCCTGTTGCTGAAATTCCTGTATGCGTTTTTGCATATCCATTAATTCAGCTTCTTTGGTTTTTCTCACCAGATCCGAAAGGCTATCCATTTTTTCCTGGAAATTTTGGTATTTCCGGTTTAATTCTACTTGCATCTCTTCCAGCTGCTGTTGGATTGATCTTTGTTCTTGTTGAAATTGAGCTCTGGCACTATCACTTTGAGGCATTGCCTGGAGCAATTCCTGGGTATTGATGTGTGCAAATTTGTAATTTTGCGCTGATAATGAAATGGATGCCATACATAACAGCCCAATAATCCCTAAACTTAATTTTTTCATTGTTTTCATGTTTTAATTTCTTTGTTTAAAATTTATGACAAAAATAAAAATTTAATTTTTATAACCTAATAATTTTAATAAATCATCGCTTACATCATATTTTGGATCGGTATACACCATGTTCATTCCGGCTGATGTATCGAAGATTACAGCATAATCTTCTTTATCTGCCAGTTCTTCCAAAGCCCTGTATACTTCTTCCTGTATAGGCTTAATCAGCTCTTTTCTTTTTTGGTACAATTTACCGTCTTTTCCAAAATAGTCTTTTTGCAATTGATTTAATTGTTTCTCTTTGCTAATGATTTCATCTTCCCGCTTTTGTTTCATTTCTTCACTCAATAGCACTTTTTCTGATTGATATTCTTTAAAAAGTTCTTCAATATCTTTTCTTTTGCTTTCAATTTCTTCCTGCCATTCTTTAGACAGTTCATCCAGTTTATTTTGAGCTGCTTTGTATGAAGGAATATTGTTCAGAATGTATTCCATGTCAACATAAGCATACTTTTGTGCCATGAGGCTTTGGCCTGTCAGTGCAAAAGTAATAATTCCTAGGAGAACAACTAATTTTTTCATTTTAATTATTTTTTAAGGTTAATATAATGATTAAAATTCCCTGCCAATGGTAAAATGGATATTCCCTTTATTAGCATTGGGTTGTCCGGGGATTGCATCAAATCCGTAACCCCAGTCAACACCTAGAAGTCCGAACATCGGCAAAAACGCCCTCAGGCCAACACCGGCAGAGCGTTTTATGTCATACGGGTTAAATGATTCAATATCATACCAGGCATTACCACCTTCCAGGAATGCCAGTCCGTATACAGTTGCTGCTGTTTTCAGTACAAAAGGGAAGCGCAGTTCCATGGTAAATTTGTCATACACATTTCCGGATTTGCTTCCATTGATTCGTGGGGTGATTGAGCTGTTTTCGTATCCCCTCAGTGCAATGGTTTCTCTTCCATAAATGTTGTACCCGGTCAGTCCGTCACCGCCTACATCAAATCCTTCGAATGGTGACGGGCCGATTTCATTATTGTAATGTCCGAGGTATCCAAACTCTCCCCTTGTGTATAGTACCAGGTTTCCAACAATCGTGAAATACCATTTGCTGTTAAATTTCCATTTATGATATTCGATCCATTTGTATTTGGCTTGATCATCAAGGGTTGCATAATTGTCTATGCTGGTATTTAGCAATGAGTAAGGTGGAGTTGCCTGTAGTGTGAGAGTAAACGATGATCCTCTTCTTGGAAAAATAGGCTGGTCAATGGAATTTCTGCTAAAGCGGGTAGTGAAACTTATATTATTGGATGTGCCATTGGCAAACAGAAAGTATCCCGACCAGTCTTTCAGGTTATATTGTTGATAGCTAAGTTCATTATACATATTAAAATAATCGTCGGGCCATCTGAGCCGCCTGCCTAATCCTATAGAGGCTCCGTTTATTTTGAGCCATTTATCGGCTTTTTTGCTGAATCGATAGCTGTTATTTCTGATGGTATGGTATAATGAAACAGAGAAATCATTCGGGCGTTTACCGCCAAACCAGGGTTTCACAAAGCTAATATTGTATGATTGATAATAGCTTCCATTGGATTGTGCCCGAAGGCTTAGTGTCTCGCCATCACCTGTGGGGATTGGTTTCCATTCCTTTAAATTGAACAGGTTTTTTGATGAAAAATTGCTGAATCTCAGTCCTATTGTTCCGACAAGCATACCGGCTCCCCATCCTCCGGATATCTCAAGCTGGTCTGAAGATTTTTCAGTTAAATCATACTCAATATCAACGGTTCCATCTCTTTGATCCGGAATGGGATTGGGGCGTATTTTTTCAGGATCAAAGAAGCCAAGCTGTGAAAGTTCGCGAATTGACCTTATGATGTCGCTTTTACTGAACAATTCACCGGGTAGTGTTCTGAGTTCCCGCCTTATCACATGTTCGTTGGTCTTTGTGTTTCCTCTTATGACGATTTTATTGATTCTGGCTTGTTTCCCTTCAAAAACACGCATTTCATAATTGATCGAGTCTTTATCTATTCCCACCACTATGGGGGTAATATTTGAAAACAAATAACCATTGTCAAGATATAATGATGTTACAGCATCTTCGGCCTGGAATAACCGTTTTTCAATAAGTTCCTGATCATAAACATCTCCTTTTTGTATGCCCAGCATTTTATTTAATATTTCGGCAGGATATTTTGTGTTTCCGATCCAGTCAATGTCTCCAAAATAATATTTATCTCCTTCGTTTACTGTGATGGTTATTTTAAGGAGTTTATCAGATATTTTTGTTATAGAGGTGCTGTCAACACGGGCATCGCGATATCCGTTTTTGTTATAAAAACTGATGAGTTTATCCTGATCATCTTCAAAGTCTTCTTTTATATATTTTGAAGAATTGAATATATTCCAGATATTTTTTTCTTTTGTATCTTTCATTTTTCGTTCGAGCCTGAAATCAGAAAATGCTTCATTGCCTTTTATGATGATATCTTTAATTTTTATTCTTTCATCTTTGTTGATATGAATGGTTAAATTAACATAGTTGTTTTCTGAAGCTTCTATTTGTTTAATGTCTATGGTTGTTTGTGAATAGCCTTTTTCAAGAAAGAAATCATGTATGGTCAACCTGATGTTGTTTAATACATTTTCATTGATTTCCTTTCCTTGTTTTAGCTTTAGTTTTTCTAATAAATCTTTTTTTTCGGATTTTTTGATCCCGGTGAGTTTATATTCATTCAGCCTCAGATGTTCCTGCAGGTAAATATTCAGGTATACCTTGTTGTTTACTATGCTGTCTGCCCTTATTTCAACATCTGAAAATAAGCCCTGTTTCCAGTAATTTTTTATGGCAGTTTGTATTTTATCACCTGGTACTTTAATCTCGTCTCCCTCGTCAATTCCCGACATTTCTTTTAAACTTTTTGTGTCGAGGTATTTAATGTTTGATACTCGAATCCCTCCCACAACATATTCTTTTGGTTTGTCTATATTGATAGAGGCCCTTAAAGGATTTCGTTTTTGATACATTGATTGGGAAAAGACTTGGTTGTTTACACTGATAAAAATTAACAATAGTAAGGAATAATAGGGCAATCGCAATCTCTTTTTAAATATCATTTTCAATTTGTTCTTTTATTTTACCGAATCTTCTTTTTCTGTTTTGAAATTCTACCAATGCTTCATAAAAATGATTTTTTTGAAAATCAGGCCATAAAACATCCGTGAAATAGAGTTCCGTATAAGATATCTGCCATAATAAAAAGTTACTGACCCTTTTTTCTCCGCCTGTTCTGATGAGTAATTCAGGATTTGGGATGTTGGCCGTTGTGAGATGTTTTGAAAAGACATCTTCATTTATATCTTCCGGTTGTATTTTTTCTTTTTTAATTTTTTCAGCAATTTGTTTTATTGCATTGATGATTTCCCATTTCGAACCGTAGCTCAGGGCTAAAATGAGATCCATTCGTTTATTACCAGACGTTTTGTCAATGGCATTCGACAGATTTTTAGTTACTTTTTTGGGTAAACTATTTAAATCTCCGATTATTCGTAAACGAATTTGATTTTTAATTAGTGTATCCATCTCTGAATTTATTGTTTCTACCAATAAACCCATCAGTGCATTGACCTCATTTTCAGGCCTGTTCCAGTTTTCTTTAGAAAAAGAGTATAGCGTCAGATACTTGACACCTATTTCGGCGGCAGCTTCTGAAATATTTCTGACAGAGCCAACGCCGTTTTTATGGCCAAACACTCTTTCATATCCTTTTTGTTGTGCCCACCGTCCATTGCCGTCCATTATGACTGCTACATGTTCAGGCAATTTTAAAGTGTTTACTTGTGACTTGAAATCCATATATAATATTAATTTTCTTCCCATGTAGGACAGTTGCCAGGGAAATGGAATAATTTATATGTTATAAATACTCCGGCAAATGAATACCAATCTGAGTTGTTTATTGAAGAATTGTAATCACTGTTGCTCGGATTGACAATCCCGTCAATGTTGTCGTAGAATGTTTTATTATAGGTCCATTCAACACCTATATTAAACCGTTCAAATGGATTGTACTTAAATCCACAACCAAATGGCAAAGATAAATGATTATTTGCATTTGTATTACTATTCATGATAAAAGTATATCCTATGCCTGCTGTTGTATAAAAACTATAATTATATTTAAATTTTGTTAAATTCAAAAAAGGTAAAAAGTTAAATTCTAATTGAATACTTGCTTCTACAAAGGAACAATTGAATGAATGCTGCCTTATTTGATTTTGATATGAATAATTAAAGTCCATATCATTTCCACTGATATTACCACGGAAAAAGCTGGATTTTATTGCATACCGTTCATTAAAATTATAAACAATAAGAGCACCGTATGATAAACCGGGTGAATAAAAAGGAGTGGAGGTATTGATGTCGCC
>CAZJWE010000095.1:0-12294 GCA_964549265.1 uncultured Bacteroidales bacterium
AATTCAGTAGACAGAATTTAGAAGACAAGAAAAAAGAATATGAATCAAGCCATGACATTTTTTTTGACACACACGAGCATGATTATTAAGAAGCTACTTGGTTTACTCAAAGTCAATAGGTTAAACTCATGGCGAGCTCCATATGACCTTTAAAAATCAAATAATAAACATATGAATAATAAAAAGTCGAAAAGCTTTAAGGATTTAATTGTATGGCAGAAATCACATCAATTCGTTTTGTCGGTATACAAAATAAGTGAGTAAACTAATTGAAGCCTATTATGAAGCGATTCTAACTTCTAACTTCTAACTTCTAACTTCTAAATACTCAAGATATGGCTTCCACTAAATATGCAGTAAAACCTTAAATGTTATTTTTTTAGGGGTGTATTTTTTTATATTGAGTCCATCATGTCCACTAACATCGTTACGCTTGCCCCAACATTGCTCATTTGCTTTATTTTTGAAAATCAAAGAGTAATGAATTATTTTTTGATATTCGTTCAAATAAAACGTTGTTTCAATTGTTTGATTCATTAATTTTGACAACAATTTTGCTTATGCAATTAAAACATAAATAACTTTGCATAGTGTGAAGACAAGATTTATTTTTCCAACTTAAATAACAACGGGTGAAAAAGTTACATATTTTTATTTTAAAATCTTTTGCAGGTCCATTTGTTTTGACTTTTATTATCACCACATTCATACTCCTTATGCAGTTTTTGTGGAGGTACATTGAAGACCTGGTAGGGAAGGGGCTTGAAATAGATATAATCATCAAGCTATTATCTTACATCAGTGCAAGCCTGATCCCCATGGCACTTCCATTGGCTGTGTTATTGGCTGCATTAATGACATTTGGCAACCTGGGTGAAAATTATGAACTCCTTGCCCTTAAGGCATCAGGAATATCTTTACAACGAATTATGCGGCCCTTGATATTTGTATGCTTTATTATAAGCATCGGTGCATTCTTCTTTGCAAATAATGTTGTCCCTGCTGCAAATCTTAAAATGCGTACCCTGTTAAGAGATATAAGAGCACAAAAACCAACCTTTCAGATTAGTGAAGGGGTGTTTTATAATGATATTGAAGGATACAGTATTAAAGTAGAAAAAAAACACCCTGAAACAGGGAAACTTTATAATGTGATGATCTATGACCATAAAGACAACAAAGAAAACCACAAAGTAACCCTTGCCGACTCCGGAATAATGAAGATGACACCCAATGAAGACAAATTGGTTATCCGCTTATATAACGGGTACACATATACTGAAATCCAGGATGAAGAATCGAAAGAAAACTATTCTTTTCCACATAGAACAGACCAATTTGATGAAGAGCAAATAATTCTGGATTTAAGTGGTTTTGGTTTGCACAGGAGTGATGAAAATCTTTTTAAAAGCCATTACCAGATGATGAACCTGAATCAATTGGAAACTATGCAGGATTCTATAAAAAATAAAATACAAATAGCCCAAAATAAATATTTAAACACATTAAAAGATCAACGGTATTTTAATAGTTATAAAATGGCTAAAAAACTTGAGAAATATACACCCAAAGACACTTCTGATGCCTTGAAAAAGATATCCACCCCATTGTATAAAAATTATTATTTTAATGCATTAGACCTTAAGACCAGCGAACGTATTGTAAGACGTGCACTAAATAATGCCAGAAATTACAAAGGGCACATCACATCAAAAAATAATTTTTTGAAACACAAAAAAGTAACATATTACAAACACAGGGTTGAATGGCACAGAAAATTCACATTATCTCTTGCATGTTTCATATTTTTCTTTATCGGAGCTCCGCTTGGGGCAATTATCCGGAAAGGCGGATTTGGTACACCGGTTGTTATATCTGTGGTTTTCTTTATTGTATATTATGTTATAACAATGTTTGGAGAAAATTTGGTCGAAGATTTGGTCATTACTCCTGTCCAGGGGATGTGGGGACCTAATCTCATCATTCTTCCATTAGGCATATTCCTGACATATAAAGCAACCACTGATTCTACAATTTTGAATATTGAAACATATTTTAATGTATTCAAAAAAATAAAAAAATTATTTACCGTAAAACAACATGAGGATACTTCAAATATGCAGTAAATTTCCTTTTCCTGCAAATGATGGTGGCAACATAGCAGTATTAAAGCTTACCGAAGGATTTCTGCAACTCGGGCATGAAGTCACAATCCTGGCAATTAGCACTCCAAAACATCCTTTTAACCAACAGGTGATCCCTGTAAATTTAAAAGATAAAATTGATTTACATCATGTGCATATCAATACCAACATACATCCTTTTAAGGCATTTATAAATGTATTGTTTAGTCAAATCCCATACAACTTACAACGGTTTAAATCTACATTGTTTGAACAAAAACTACAATGGGTATTACAAAACAATCCATTTGATGTCATTCAGTTAGAAGGCTTATATGCTGCTTTATACATTGATGTCATTAAAGAGAATAGTCAATCGGTCCTGTCCATGCGTGCTCATAATGTCGAACATGTGATATGGAAAAAAAGGGCAGCATTTGAATCGCATCTCTTAAAAAAAATATACTTCAGACATCTTGCTAAACGAATGGAGATGTTTGAGACAAAGCTGCTGAACAAGTATGACCTGTTAATACCTATATCTCCGGCCGATGCGGATCATTTCGGGAATCAGGGATACACAGGCCCTCTGCATGTGGTTCCTTGTGGATACAACCCAACAGAAATCCATAATTCAAACCAGCAATTTAAACAAATATCATTATTTTTTATTGGCGCATTGGATTGGCTTCCAAACCAGGAAGGACTGATATGGTTTCTTGATAACGTTTGGAATGAGGCTTTGAGAGCCAATCCCAATGCCAGGCTAACCATAGCCGGAAGAAATGCTCCTCAAAAATTTGTTGAAAAAATAATGCGTCCCGGTGTTCAGTATGTGGGTGAGGTAGATGATGCAAAGCGTTTTATAACAGACCATCAGGTGATGATTGTCCCGCTCTTTTCCGGAAGTGGAATGAGGGTGAAAATAATTGAAGGCATGGCACTTGGAAAGGCAATTATTGCTACACCACTTGCTGTTGAAGGTATAAATTGTGAAAATAATAAACACATTTTTGTTGCGAATTCTAAGGATATTTTTTTACTTTACATAAATAAAATTTTACGCAACCCTGACAAGATTTATGAAGTCGGGGAAAATGCAAATACTTTGATCAGAAAAAACTTTGACAATTTTATTATTGTTGAACAGCTTATCGCTTTTTATAAGAAATTTTTATAAGAGATAAATGGAAATAATCTTTTGGATATTTATTGGTATCATCCTTTACACCTATTTGGGTTATGGAATCATAATGTTCATATTTAGCGTTTTAAAACGTTTGTTTAACACCGGAAAATTGAATTATAATGATGATTATCAGCCGGAAGTAACGTTGTTTATTGCTGCTTATAATGAAAAAGACTTTATAGACCGCAAGATCAAAAATTCTTTTTCATTGGATTATCCCTTATCTAAATTGTATTTTTTATGCGTTACAGATGGATCGGATGATGGCACACCCGATATTATTAAAAAGTATAAAAATGTACAGGTCTTGCACGAAAGCGAGCGAAATGGAAAAATAGGTGCCATTAACCGGGGCATGCAATATGTATCTACACCTATTGTGGTGTTTTCAGATTGCAATACTATTTTGCCTGCCAATGCCATCAAAGATATCGTAAAACAATTTAGTGTTCCGAATGTTGGATGTGTTGCAGGTGAAAAAAGAATTACCAACCGTAAAAAAGACGTGGCAGTCAATGCAGGAGAAGGGTTTTATTGGAAATATGAATCATTGCTTAAAAAATTAGAAAGTCATGTTTATTCCGCAATGGGGGCTGTAGGAGAATTATTTGCCATTAGAAAAGAACTATTCAAAAACGTTGAAAAAGATACATTACTGGATGATTTTATGATTTCTATGCGAATAGCTCTCCAGGGATACAAAATAAATTACACCCCTCAAGCTTATGCAATAGAAAATGCTTCAGTCAATGCCAAAGAAGAACTGAAGCGTAAAATTCGAATTTCAGCAGGAGGAATACAATCAATGTTAAGGTTAAAACCTCTCTTTAATCTTTTCAAAAACCCTTTCCTGGGATTCCAATTTATTTCACATAAAGTATTTCGATGGACCCTTGTGCCCCTGGCATTCCCATTACTTTTTTTTGTTAACCTTTATTTAATATTTAACGTGCCGGCATTTTCAATTTATCATTATATTTTTACATCCCAAATAATATTTTATATTTTTGTGCTCTTAGGTAAATTCGTAGGCGACCATAAAATTGGATATAAATTATTATTCATTCCGTATTACATATTTTTTATGAATTATGCCGTTTACCTGGGATTTTTCAGATTTATAAGAGGGAAACAATCACATAACTGGGAACGGGCAAAAAGAGCCCTATAATAATTGGGAAAAAATAAGGATACATAGTATAGATTAAATTCAGGATATATGAGCAACAAGAAAATTGAGGAATATGTTTTAAACAACATTGATGAAGCAGTAGATGATATTAAGAACGGGAAGATAATCATTGTTGTGGATGATGAAGATCGCGAAAATGAGGGTGATTTTATCATGGCAGCAGAAAAAGTGACACCCGAAGCCGTCAATTTTATGGCTAAATATGGCAGGGGATTGATTTGTGCTCCTTTACCAGAGGAGCGTTGCGCTGAACTTGGCCTGGAATTAATGGTTGGGAAAAACACATCATCACATCATACCCCTTTTACTGTATCGGTTGATTTATTAAAACACGGATGCACCACCGGAATTTCAGCTCATGACAGGGCTAAAACAATTAAAGCACTGGTGGATGAAGACACATTGCCTGAAGATTTAGGGAGGCCGGGACATATCTTTCCTTTGAAAGCCAAATCAAAAGGTGTGCTAAGAAGAGCAGGGCATACAGAAGCAGCGGTTGACCTGTCGAGATTAGCCGGTCTGAAGCCCGGTGGAGCTTTGGTTGAAATAATGAATGATGACGGGTCAATGGCCAGAATGCCTTCTTTGATTAAAATTGCTGAAAAATTTGATATGAAAATCATTTCCATCAAAGATCTTATTTCATATCAAATTGAACGTGATAATTTAGTGATTAAAGGGGCCGAAGTTAAATTACCTACCAAATACGGAACGTTTAATTTAATTCCCTTTAAGCAAAAATCAAATGGGGTTGAGCATATAGTGATTTATAAAGGCAATTGGACCCCGGATGAACCGGTGCTTGGAAGAGTGCACTCTTCTTGTATCACCGGAGATATTTTCGGTTCATACCGGTGCGATTGTGGATCGCAGCTTCACAGGGCAATGCGAATGATTGAAGAAGAAGGGAAAGGGCTTTTGCTTTATCTCAGCCAGGAAGGAAGAGGAATCGGGTTTTTTAATAAAATTCAGGCATATAAACTTCAGGAAAAGGGCAGAGATACAGTAGAAGCAAATATTGACCTGGGATTTGAAGATGATGAACGGGATTATGGAATTGGTGCGTGTATTTTAAGAGAGATGGGAGTAGGAAAACTAAGGTTAATGAGCAACAACCCTGTCAAAAGAGCCGGATTGAGCGGGTATGGCATTGAAATTGTTAAAACCATTCCACTGGTAATAGAACCGAACAAGTATAATCGTTTTTATCTTGAAACTAAAAGAGATAAAATGGGCCATACACTGGAACTGGCTGATGAAAAAAACAATCCATGTCACGATTCAAAAGATCATATTTGCTGTTGTGATACGCCACCAAAAAAAGAATAATTTTTTCAAAAAGATATGAGTAACCATAATATCCGCATTATTTATATGGGAAACCCCGGGTTTGCAGTCACACCATTATCATTACTCCTTGATAATGGATTTGATGTATGCGCTGTGGTTACTAATCCTGATAAACCCGCCGGAAGAGGTAGGAAGTTACGGGAAACACCTGTTAAAGCATTTGCCCAAAAAAGAGGGTTGCACATTATTCAACCCCCACATTTAAAAGACGAAACATTTATACAAAGCCTCCAATCATTCAACCCCGATTTATTTATTGTTGTAGCATTCAGAATTTTACCTGAACAAGTCTGGACTATTCCATCCAAAGGAACCGTTAATCTACATGCTTCCCTTTTGCCTGATTATCGTGGTGCAGCCCCTATTAATCATGCCATTATGAATGGAGAGACAAAAACCGGTGTTACTACTTTTTTTATTGATAAACATATGGATACCGGAAACATCCTTTTTAAGACAGAAGTACCAATTGGAAAAACAGAAAATGCCGGCCAGTTGCATGACAAATTGATGAAAGAAGGTGCAACATTGGTAGTAAAAACAGCAATAGCTATTGAATCGGGAGATTATGAGGCCGTTAAGCAGTCGGAATTAATGCAGGAACAGAAACAATATAAAACTGCCCCGAAAATCACAAAAGATGATTGCCGAATTCAATGGAACAATTCATCAGAATCAATATATAACTTTATCAGGGGATTAAGCCCATATCCAGGAGCATGGTCGTTGATGCATATTGAAGGCGGGAAAACGGTTTTAATAAAAATATATGCTGCCACATACGAAATAACAGCTCATCAACTTAAACCCGGTGAAATCATTATTCAAAATGGGGTATTGTATGTTGCAACTACAGATGGATACATAAAAGTAGAAAAAATTCAGTCTGCCGGAAAAAAGATACTCCCTGTGATAGAATTCCTGAAAGGGTTTAGGATTACTAAAGGCTCATATATAGATTAATAAACGGATTCAGAATGAATAAAAAATGGTACTACTGTAATTTTTGTGGAATAGTTTTTTTTTAGAATTCAAAATTAAGTAGACAAGAAAAAAGAATTGAAAATGGTCACATTCAAAGAAGGTGCAGACGAATATGTGATAGAGCCCGGATATATTGTAATTACTTCTAAGATTCAAGTAAGTTTTGATCTGATCAAAAAGTAGAGTTTAAATTCGTGTTAAATAATTGACATTTTTTTTATTAAATCATAAATGTTTCTTATCTTTAGTAATCAAAATAGAATAATATACTTATGGAATATTTTGCTGACATTCATGCACATACGGTATTAAAACCGTTTGGGCGGACATTTTCAAATGGACAAAAGAATAGCGATAAAAGTAGTATGTGGTACTACGATCCCCCACGTTGCTTTAAGAAATTATTTGAAAGAGTTGGTCTATCGGCTTATAGTCAGGCCGACCTTACCTCATGTGTTAAAGGAAAAACCAAAGTTGTCGGAGTTAGCTTATATCCTCCGGAAATAGCATTTTTTAAGAACAGGCTCGGTGATAATAAAATTGCAGATGGCATTGAGAATTTTATTACATTATTTGGAAAGGAACGTATACAATATATACAAAGTGAGAAATACAATTATTTTGATGACTTGATTGATCAATACAAATACATTCAAACATTTCATGATAATTTGTCTGATGATGGTCAATACAGGTCTGTCATCATTAAAAATGCAGATGATATAGATAATGCTCTAAATGCAGATATCCCAACAGTTGCCATGTTTCTGAATATTGAAGGAGCTCATGCTTTTGGATGTGGAAAACATCCTATTTCTTTACTAAAAGAAGCAGATGAAAATGATATAATTGCGCATATAGATATTGTTAAAAACTGGGAATTCAAACCCCTGTACGTATCAATGTCACATCATTTTTATAACCAGGTTGCCGGACATGCAAAAAGTTTACCTTTCATCGCAGATGCTTTGGCACGCCAGGAAACAGGGATGCACACCAATATCACACCATTTGGAAAACAAGTCATCAATAAACTTTTGAATAATGACAATGGAAAAAGGATATTAATAGATATTAAGCATTTAAGTGTTTTTGCAAGGAATGAATTTTATGAAATACTGGATACGGACTATAAAAATGAAAACATTCCTATAATATATAGTCATGGTGGAGTTTGCGGACAACGTTCCTTTCATGATATAATGAGAGAAGACCCTCAAACATTATTTAATCACCAGAGTATTAATCTTTATGATGATGAAATTGAACGCATCGGCATTAGCAATGGTATTATAGGATTAAGTTTTGACGAGCGGATTATGGCAAGCGATTATTGCAGACAAACCATATATGCTCAAAATTTATTACAAAATAAAACCGTTTGCATGAGAAACTGGAGTAAAGTCATATGGAACCATATTCAATATATTGCCAAAATTCTAGATGCAAAAGGCTTATATGCATGGAATCATACTTGCATTGGTTCAGATTTTGATGGGGTGATTAATCCCATCAATTACTTTTTGTCTGAAGAAAGTATGCCACTTTTGAAACAAAATCTCCGGTATCATGCAACGCAATTCATGAATGATGAACCTAAATTAAAAAACAGAAACCTCTTAGATCCTAATATTATTGTGGATAAGATTCTATACTTGAATGCATTACGATTTATCAGACACAATTTATAAAAGGTACAACCTGAATCAACCATTTTCAGGAAATAAATTAAAAGTTTATAACGTTTAAAAAAATATACATGCCACAATATTTATAAATTTGATAACAATATGATGAACCGTTTTTTGCTGATAATAATAGGATTTTTATTCAATAGTCCCATAAACATGTATGCTGACTCAGGATGTGAAAAAGTAAGAAACCATGCATTCAGAGACGGCGAAGAGATTACCTATGAAATTAGTTATGAATGGGTGCTGCCATGGATTAAAGTTGGTGTTGCCAAATTTAAGGTTGATGAAAAAGTGGTTGATAACAAACGTTTATATCATGTAATAGGAACCGGGAAGAGCTATAAATCATGGGATTGGTTTTTTGAAGTGGATGACGTTTACCAGACCTGGATAGACCCTGTTACCATAAAACCCTATTATTATAAACGCGATGTCAATGAAGATGGATTTATTATTGATATTGAATATGATTTTAAATGGGACGATACCGTTGCATATACCGAACACATGGATTCAAAAAAACCATTGACTTATGATACGGTTAAAATTACACCATGTACCTATGATGTAATCTCTCTGCTATACTATGCCCGAAACCTCGATTATACAAAATATAAAAAAGGAGATAAAATACCGGTTACCATCTTACTTGATAATGAGTTAACAGATATATATTTTCGCTACCTGGGTAAAGAAGATGTTAAAGTTAGAAAAACAGGCAAATTCAGATGTTTGAAGTTTTCTGCATTCTTGGTAGAAGGGACTATGTTTGATGAAGGAGAAAACATGGAATTATGGGTGACTGATGATGAAAACAAAATACCCGTGCAAGTTAAAACTCCTATTATTGTCGGTTCTGTGAAAGCGAAATTGATTGACTACAAAGGATTAAAACATGATTTAACATCCAGGAAAAGATGATCATCATTCATTCACAAAATATATAAAGAATGCATAAATATGAAATAGATACAGATAAAGTAAAATTGTTTGAAGAAAACCGTAGATTAGGCGGTTTTACCATTAAAGTTATGGATGAATGGGGGCAAAAAATTAAAAAACGGTTTATTAAGCCTGAAGAGAAAGAAAAATATATCAAAGAATTCGGACATGTTATCATCAAAGACACAGATTTTTTTGATTGGTGGTGTAAAATAAACCGGTTAGGAAAATATGATGCTCATAAGAAAAGATAAATACACGAATGCCGTATATATTACCTTGTTTTTTGTGTCTTCGTTGATTGCTGATTTTAATACAGGGAAAAAATAGGAACAAAGAATCTCATTGAATCAGACAATTAGGGTTTTCCTTTAAAACAAAGAGTGATCCAACTATATTCTTTCTTTTGTAATATTTGCAATATTCAATTCACATAACAAAAATATCTTCAGGCCTCATTTTTCTGTTTGTCATATCCAACAAATGCACCACTGCTTTTCGTCCTTCTGCTTTGAGATCAAGAGAAAAAGGGTTTACATATAATTGAATATGTTTTCGTATTACTTCATCATCCATTTCCTGTGCATGCTGTTTAATGAAATCATAACTTGCTTCAGGATGAGATAAAGCATATTCAATGCTATTGCAGATATATGAATTGATTTTTTTCTGAACTTCATAAGATAAACTCTTTTTGATGGCTATGCCACCTAATGGAATAGGGAGATGCGTTGTATCTTCCCAGTGTTTTCCCAGATCTTTAATCTTTTGTAATCCCTTTTTTTTATAAGTGAATCTGTTTTCATGAATGATAACACCTGCATCAACCTCCCCGTTTAATACTGCATCTTCAATATCAGAAAAAACATATTCTTTATGAGATGTTATTTCAGGATATGCGTTCAGGAATAAAAGTCTGGCAGTTGTATTGATGCCTGGAATAGCGACTGTAAAAATCTGTTTTTTTTCAGGCAGTTGAGCGTCTTTTGAGATAAGCAATGGCCCGTTTCCATGCCCCATAGCACTGCCTGCATTCAATAACAAATACTTGTCCATTATATTAGGAAAAACAGCAAAACTAATTTTAGTAATATCAGGTGTTCCGTTGAATGCGTTTTGATTCAGCTCTTCAATATCTGTCATCTTTACATTGAATGTAAAATTTCCGGTATCAATCCTTTGATGAACCAGGGCATCAAACATAAATGTATCATTCGGACAGGTTGAGAAACTTAAATCTAATGTCTGCATGTAAGATTAAAATTTAAAAGATAAAATCTCTGTAAATCAATTCGCTAAGATTTTTTAAACTATCTTCAATACTCCAGTCTTTTGTATTGATTTCTTCAATATAATTTGATATCCCTCGTAATTCAATGAACGGGATGTTTTCATTCAAACAACAATAAAAAAAAGCTGCCCCTTCCATGGATTCTATGTCAGGATTAAACTTATCTCGAATCATTTTTAGTCCTGCAGGTGTTCTGTTTAAAGCATTTACAGTAATTCCGTTCACTCTTTTTAGTGAACCGGCATGTGCAGGAATATTTTGCTCAGGACAAAAAAGTTTTCCATTCACAAAAGGAAAATTATCCGGCTTATGTAAATCTTTATCAAAAATAGTATGTATCTTACCGGGATGATAATCGCCCAAATCTGCAAATTCTTCTTGTGTGGTAATGACGATCTCATTTTTTGAAAGAGAATGATTATATGCTCCGGCAATACCGGCATTAATCAAAAAGTCATATGAATTTGTTGAAAGAATTTTTGTCAAACCGTAACTCATCATCGCTTGACCAACACCTGTAATCAGCACATCAGGTTGATCATTAGCGGGCTGTTGAATTAATGACGGGAGGCGGGGGACAGGGGTATGCTCAGGGTCAATAAAATATTGCGCTTCGATATTCGTTGCTGTGACGATGAGAGTTTTCACAATTTTTATAATTTTGGCTTAATTTTAATAATGCAAAGATAGAAACTTTCATTTGAATCTGTCTAGAACGCATTGAATCATAATTTATAAATATAAAACGCATGGACATAATCAATAACAACATTACACCTCAAACAGAAGGAGGATATTTAGAGATAGACCGGTATGATGACAAACGGACGAAAAAACTTATACATTTATATAAAGATGTTTTAGGGACTTTAGATGAAAATCCTGAACGGGAAGGCCTTAGGGATACACCACTTAGAGTGGCAAAATCGCTTCAGTTTCTCACCCGCGGGTATAATATTGATCCTGCTGAAATCATTCGATCAGCTAAATTCAAAGAAGACTACAAAGAAATGGTACTGGTTAAAGATATAGAATTGTTTTCGCTTTGTGAACATCACATGCTCCCATTTATGGGGAAAGCCCATGTAGCGTATATACCAGACGGTTACCTGACCGGTTTGAGCAAAATTGCACGTGTGGTAGAAGCTTTTTCGCGTCGGTTGCAATTACAGGAACGCCTGACAATGGAAATCAGGGATTGCATTTATAACACATTAAAACCCATTGGCGTGGCTGTGGTGATAGAAGCTAAGCATATGTGCATGGAAATGAGGGGAGTTCAAAAAGAACATTCTGTCACAACAACATCTGCCTTTAAAGGTGAGTTTATGAAAAACTCTGCCACACGGCAGGAATTTATTAATTTGGTAAATTCCAATTTACATTAAACCTTTAAAACGGAACCATTATTTTTAAATAATTTATTATATTGGTATTGTTTTTGTCAATATTGTAATTTAGTCATAACTTAAATATATGAACCGAGCCATGACAAATTTTTTGACACACACGAGCATGATTATTAAGAA
>CAZJWE010000096.1:0-12259 GCA_964549265.1 uncultured Bacteroidales bacterium
CATACCTCATACCTCATACCTCATACCTCATACCTCATACCTCATACCTCATACTATCCTCATGGGAATTCCCGAAACCATCAAAACGACTTTATTGGCTTGTTGTGCGATATGTTGGTTCATCCATCCCTGGATATCTGCAAATTTGCGGGCTGCTTCATCCGGCGGATGAACGCCCATACCCAGTTCATTGCTGATCACAATCAGCGTAAAATCTTGTTGAATAAAAGCATCCCACTCCTTTTTTGCCTGGGCCAATGCATTCTCATGGTCATACCCGGTGTCATGATAAAAATTTGTCAACCAAAGGGTAATACAATCCAAAACCACTGTCTTGTTTTGAAATGAATGTTTGCTAAGATGTTTTTCTTCTTCAATGGTAGTCCACTGTTCTCCACGATCAGCCTGGTGCCGTGTAATACGATCTTTAAAATCGGTATCCCATACACGGGCCGTTGCGAGGTAAACAGGGCTGGCAGATAAGTTTTCTGCCAGCCGTTGTGCATATTTGCTTTTCCCGGAGCGTTGTCCGCCGGTAATAAAAATGATATCAGCCATATTAAGTAATTTGAAGAGTTGAGTAATTTACAGACACTAATTAACAATTAACCATTCAACTATTCACTATTCCTGATAAAACACCACTTCCTGTGGCGCCACACCTGTTTCTTGCGTATCCAGAAGGGTGCCCTGGCTGTCATAGACCTTTAATGACCCTGTTTCTTCCAATGATGGTGAAATCAACACATAGATATTATTGCTTTCAGGATGGCATCCAATACCACTGAAATTATCACCCGATATTAAAGCAGATTGTCCAATGGATTGTCCAGCGACATCTATCTCATACACACTTGATGCTGTTCCCGGATATGCAGCTTTTCCCATCACATAAATTTTATCTTTGGCACTGTTGATGGCCAATTGACCGTCTCCTGAAATACCACTGAAAAGAACCCTGCCTGTCAGCTGGTCTGTATCAGGGTCAATGATTGCAACTCCCAGGCTGTCTTCCGGAGCCGGGTCTGAATAGGTGCTGACCAGTGAAACCCATAAGTTGCCGTCTTCATCTTGTACAAAATGCTGGGGGATGGCGGGTGTCTCGATATAGCTGACGGAATGGTTGTCGAGATTAATCACAGCAACACTATCCCTGAATTCTAATGCAGCATACAATTTGTTGTTAGCGATAATGACACCTTCGGGGCCGCCGGGCAGCATTATCTTTTCAGATATTGTTTTATTGGCAATATCCAATACAGCAATATAAGAATTTGCCACTGTACTCCAATCATCTATTGTACCCCAGCAGGAAATATAACCTGTTTCGTTTGTTGCTTCAAAATAACGTGGTTTTGTAATGTCTGTTTCTATTGGGTTTATTGATTGCTCAAGGGTTTTAGCGTCCACTATGTCTATTTTATCACTCTCATTGCCCATAAAAAACCCTTGTTCATTATATATGGCAAAACTTTGTGCATTAGAACTGTATGCAACACCATTTACATCTTCATAAGCATTATTCACGATTTTGTTATTCGATTCTGTATAAATATCAACACTTGTGCTGATACTTGCATAGCTTCCATAATTAATTATATACGCTTTGCTATTTGTTGTTTCTTCTTTTTTATCGTCCTTGTCATTTTTTTCTTTTTCGCATGCAACTGCAAAAATCATGGCCAATGACATGAGGCCTAAATAAAATTTGGTTTTAAATAAATTCATAATGTTTGATTTTTTTGTTAAATGTTAAAAATTATTAAATTAATCGAAATGATATACCAGGTTCAACCTGTACGACCGGCCGGGCATTGCATAATTGTTCCAATTTTGGTATGCAATATCAAACAGGTTGTAAACACTGCCTTGTATAGTGAAATGATGGCCATTCCATGAAAATTCTTTCCCTGCATCACAGCCAACAAGGGTATAATTTTCAAGAGGGGGTTTGCCATACGCATAAATCCTTTCCCCTGTGTATGAGACACGTGAACTTAAATTCCATGTTTTATATTCTATATTCAGGTTTGTACTCCAAATATACTTTGGTGTATATACCTGCTGATCACGCTCTTTACCGTTTTCTAATACCCTGGAATGCGTGTAGGAACAGGCCTGATTTAATTGAACTTTTACGTTGCTCAACCGGATGGTTGACATTAATGATAATTCCGCTCCATTATTAATCACTGTATCTTTATTTACAGGACGCCAGTCTCCAAAATTTTTCCAGGCAATCATGTTTTTAATGAACAGATGATATCCTGTGATTTCCAATTGAAATTCCACCGGTTTAGTATACAGTGCATACCTGCCTCCTGCTTCATAATTGTAACTTTCTTCTGGCCTCAGGCCGGATTCTCCCAATTTATTCCAAAACCTGTCGTTCATTGTGGGAATTTTATATCCTTTGCCCCATGATGCTTTTACATTGATGCTTTGTGATGCATTGCTCCAAACCATCATATTCAGTCCGGCAGAAGGGCACCAGATAGACCTATAACCGGAAACATAAGGTCTTCTGATATTGATTGCGATCGTGCTGTTTTTCAAAACATGTTGTACATATCCTGCAAAAATGTCGCTCCGGTGTTCCTGACTAATATCTTCTTTTGTGTATGCATCTACATCCGGGACAATGTAAGCGTATTTTCCGCCCAGTTTAACATTGCCATGAATTTCAGGGATTTCCCTTGTAAACCTTGCTCGTGAAATGCCGCGCCTGGTTGCAATTTTATCACCCACATACAATTGATCGTCAAGCACATAACCTACACTCGCCTGAATGGTATGCGTTGCATCTTTTTCCTGGTATTCTGCAAAGCCCCGTATGTGTTCATTAAATATTTCTCTTAAATGTTGCCTTTTTGTTGATGCGGTAGAGTCCTGATATTTGTTGGTAGTAGACATATTGGGCTGTATTTCATGCCAGTTATTTTCATACCATCCTACCAGGCGGATGTATGAAATGTTATCAATTTTATAATTAAGCTCATTCAAAATACCGTAATTCAATAATTCTGAATTGACTTGAATATCTGTTGCCAGTTTTTTGGTTTCAAAATCATATCCTCCCTTTGTGTTTTCAAACGGAAAATCATTTTTATCATGCCTACGGTAAACCTTGAACTTATTTTCCCATCTGCCATTGCCAATAAATAGTTTACCGCCCGTAAAAAAGTCGTGGAAGCTCCCGACATCCTGCCGGAGGGTATATGCCACTCCGTTTGTCCAGGCCGGGTCGGTATCAAGCCGCACGGCTCCGGCCAAAGCATCCGAACCATAAATACTGCTGTTACTGCCTTTATGTACTGTTATGCTTTCGAATAAAAACATGGGGATATTGGAAAAATTGGAATGTCCGAGTGTAAGGGAATTGAGGTTGATGGGGCCGTAAATAAGAGCCGTATGGTCAGCAGTGGTGCCTCGCATCCGCAAAGTAGACATGCCGGAAGCATTGCTCTTCAGGTAAATGGAACTATTTAACTGAAGTGCTTCGCCCAGCGACAAATTATCGTGCTGTAATTTTTGCATAGGTTGAATATTTTCTATCCGGCTTCCGGGAGTAAAGGCCTCGCGTTCATATGTTACAGTTACCTGCTCTATCTCCCGCTGAAACCCTATGGTATCATGCTGAGCAAACACTCCTGCCGCATAGAAGCAATACAATAATATGCACACATACTTTTTATCCATACACAGTTTTAATCCTGTTTTACAGTAAATAAACCATGATTGAATAGTTCGCTTGTTTCCAGGTAATAATAAAATGACATTCATCATTATAGCTTTTTACCCGAAAGCTATTCATTCATAGATGATATCAGGCAGGTCTTCTGGCTTTCCTGACTTTTAACACCTTCCCACCCCGTTCAGGGGCAGTGGTAAGGGGTTTGTTAAAAGCATTTTTCCATTGTTATGGAAACAGGATTACAGCTGCGGGTACAGCTCCGGTTTTGCACCGGATTCCCTTTTATTCCTGTATTTGGACAATACAAGAATACCAAATACCACAGCGCAAAGATATATATTTATTTAAATATAAAAAATATTTTTTATTTTGCTAAATTTTTTTTACATAACATTTATAGTCCCTCACCTCAGCATTTCAAAATTTAGCCCTATACAGAATAAAAAAAATACTATATTAAGGGTTCGCTCATGCAGCAAAAGCAGAAAATTTAATGGTAGAAAAACATCATTTTATAGTGCCTCATTATAAAAAATCATTACTGTCCGATTAAATAGTTCAAAACATGAAAAAACATAAAATTCTACCATAATGTCGGGGCTGACGGGAATTATAAAGTCGCGGAGCGACGATATTATGGTAGATAATATTAACAATTAATAAAAGTGCCGTAGGTACGACATTATTAATTTTAGTCGGACACTACTGATTTAAAAATTATATTCAGAGAATTCACATTTTCATGCTATTTTATTTAATGTCTGTCTATAAACAAGTGTTTGGGAGATCATGCGCGACCGCAAAAAGCGCAGTATACTGAAATAAATTAGCAATTTTAGGGCAAACATAATGAAGTTAGCGGATTTTATGGACAAACACTATTTAATGAGGTTTCTTTTAAAAAAATTGATAAGTTGGATGTAATGTTATAATAGGCTAAAAGTAACTACCCCATTAATCATTATCTAATTAATAATTAACAATTATTTCCTGTCTACAATAGTAGAAATTAAATAAGTCCTTTAGACAGAAAATGGAGGAGCTCGGCCTTGAAGGATCTACAATAGTAGAAATTAAATAAGTCCTTTAGACGTGTCTAATTCAGTTGTTATCTTGCGCTATCTACAATAGTAGAAATTAAATAAGTCCTTTAGACAAAATAAAAAAGGCGAAATATTCCAGGTTATCTACAATAGTAGAAATTAAATAAGTCCTTTAGACTTTAGACGCTTGCTGTGCTGACGATGGCGAATCTACAATAGTAGAAATTAAATAAGTCCTTTAGACTAATGAAGTTTTAGCTGTTAAAGCAAAATCTACAATAGTAGAAATTAAATAAGTCCTTTAGACTACAAGTTAAATGGATGGGTTTACCAAAATCTACAATAGTAGAAATTAAATAAGTCCTTTAGACTTTCCAATCATCATCTAACCTCGAAATATCTACAATAGTAGAAATTAAATAAGTCCTTTAGACTCAACTACGAACCATTAACGCTTGAAATCTACAATAGTAGAAATTAAATAAGTCCTTTAGACATAAATCATTTTTTACTTCCCCCAATAGATCTACAATAGTAGAAATTAAATAAGTCCTTTAGACACATTTATTACCAAGTCTTATATCAAATCTACAATAGTAGAAATTAAATAAGTCCTTTAGACAGATAGCAAAACCCAACCTCCTTTAATTCAGCGATATACGATTTTGCTGATTTTTCAAAGCGGCTCGCTATTGCCCATTTCTCCGTTACGAAGACGGAGGTTTGCAAATTTAATAAATTATACAATAATAAGGTCATTGTCATCATTTTTAGCATATCCGTATTTAGTGATTTTACAGGACTTGCTAAGATTAAAAATATATATGCTGTCTGCCTGTCCAAATTTTTTAGCATAATAGCTTTCTATAGTTGTTGTAATGTTTTCTAAAATCCGGTCGCTGTTTTTAACTTCAAAGACAGAATATTGGATACGATACCCAAATTTAGCAAGAAATTTTGAAAACCGGGTGCGAAGTTTATTATCACTTATATCATAAGAAACAAGTAGCATGGTATTATCATTTTGTTTTATCCAATTCAAAAAATGGGAAATGTTTTATGTCCTTTCCCGAAATAAATGCTCTGTAATAGCTTTGGCAATAGAGAAATATTTCATTCTTATATTCAAGAATTGAATCTAACAGCCATTTTGTGTATTCCTTGTTTTTACCATAAGCCAACTGATATTTATCATGTTTTAGAATAAAATCATGTTGTTTAACCTGCTTAAGGTTAAATGCTTTTTTTATTTTCTTGTCAATAATGCACCTGAATGGCTCTACAATATCGCATACCAATGATTTTCGCTGATAAAACAGCTGGTGATATACTCCCTTATAAAGGTCGAATCCATATAAGTTAAGCATGATTTCAATAAAATAAAAAAGATATGTATACCCGATATCAAGTAAAACATTTATAATGTCATGTTTGGCTCGGGGTTTTCGGCCTTTCCAACTCATTTCAGAATACCAGCAGCTAAAAAATACCCTGGATGCAATGCCTTCAATTCCTAAAACAGTTTTTAAATCTTCAGCACCATCAATCTGTGCCTGGTATTGTTTTAAAGATTTAATGGCGTCTTGGGTGTTTTCATCTTTTTTTCTAATGGCGTTTAAAAGCATCAGTTGGTTTGTTATTTTGTTTTTAACAAGTCTTTTCGATATATCCATTCCATTATATTCATATTGTTTTTGTCGCAATAAAAAATTCCCTTCTACCGCGGCATTCCAATTACCGGTTAACCTGAAATTATAATTCAGAAGCAAAACAGGAAATCCAAACTTTTTACTTCGTTCCATGATACCGGATGATAAGGTGCAGCTACCAACGATCCATAAACCAAGCATCCGGTAACAACTGAATTGCAAAATGATTTCACCGGCTGAATTTTTAACAATAAGATTATCATTTTGAATGTTTATTTTTTCGCCTTCTTTGGCAAATACAACAATAATATGTTTTTCTTTAAAATCAGGTAAACTCAACATAGGCTTTTGTCACATAAGTTAGAATAAATACAATGGTTACATTTTTCAGGATTTGCTTCAAAATCGTCTGAACCCAGGTTATAAGAATTTATTTGTTTTATCAGCATTTCAAATTTATGTTGCATGGTTTCATTCTCTTCAGGCAGTAAAACAGGGTAGTTTTTATTATGCACCAGGTCATGTATTACAATGCTTTTTACTGTATATCCCATTTCACGCAGGGCATGGCAATGAGCATAAACCTGGAAGATGTACCCGTCATATATTTTTTTAATCTTTCTTTTACGTTCTGTCAGTCTGCCTGTTTTGGTGTTAAATAAATCTATTTTGCCAAACAGGTTGTATTGTTCAGAATACACTTCCATGCCCTGCCTGATATGTTCACGACTGTTATATTTTTGATTATCAATAGTGTTATGTGCTGCAGTTCCTTTTAACTGAGGCTTTTGTTTATATACCTGTTGGTTGTATTTACTGTACAACTGATGAAAATATATCGAACGTGGACAGAATATAAAATCATTTAAAAAGGCAATGGGAATGTAGGTTTCCATTTTTACTTTTTTATAATTTCGCCTTTATGAGGCTTTTGCATGTTGTTTATTCTATCTACCATAATTCCGCCTCTGCGAGGCTATGATATGTTGTTTTGTTCTATCATAGACGCAATATTATTGTAGCCTCATAGAGGCGAAATTATGGTAGCATCGTAGATGTAATTTTGAGATAGCACCGGTGCGGCATTATAATATATTTATCCATAAAATTCAAATACATATTGATCATCAAAATCAATGTCAAATCGTTCTAATAATTTTAAATATTCTTCACGAAAGGAGCTAATTTTATGATGTTCCTCCTGGTTCATAATATATTGAATAACATTATGCCGTTGTGACCGTGAATATGAAAATCCTCCATAGCCTTCTTGCCATGAAAACTTGCCCGGTAAAAACTTTTCCTGGTTAATCCATTTTGATGAATTTGATTTTACGATCCGCACAATTTCAGAAAGGGAATTTTTGGGATTCATTTCAAAAAACATGTGGACATGGTCCGTGTATCCGTTCACTGCTAAAGGATATTGCCCCTTTTCTTTCAAAATACCTGATATATATTTGAATAATTCGTTTCTGATTTTTTTATTCAATATATTTTCCCGTCCATTTACTGAAAATATTACATGCATATTAATCTGTGTGTATGTATTTGCCATAATTTTATTGTTTATTACTACCATAATGTCGCCTCTACGAGGCTGTTGTGTATTGCTATTTTTCTTAACTACCATAATGTCGCCACTCCGTGGCTATAATTTGTTCATTTTTCCTTCTGTTCAGCACCGTAGGTGCGGTATTATGGTAGCAGGTATTGACCACCAACACCCAAGCACCGTAGGTGCGACATTATATTATTTATTTGAACATTATTGTTTTTATTGCTGCACAAACCCCAGCCATTCTTTATTACCGATCGCCAGGTTAAGTTTTTTCATGTCTTTATCATCGGCTTTATTGATTTTGTTTAATGCCAGCAATCCTTTTAAAGCAATATGATAGGCGCCGTTCGCATCGGCATCTTTGGGCATTTTATCCCCGGCATTTCTGGAATCAAAGAAATTTCCATTTTTATTTGCCACAGGGGACAAAATAAAATCAATATCAGTACCGGATTTAGAGTATCTAAGCGACAGGGTTAGTGACAATAAATACATTAGTGTTGAATAGAATTCTTTATTTTCCTGTGTAACAAATGAAGATTTAATACAATTTCCATCTTTGTATTCTATCGCATATTTATCTAAAAGCGTAGTTATTTCATGTGTAACATTCACCTCTTCGCTTGTTTTAGACTGTCGGTTATATTTGTACCTTACATCTCCATTCGTGCAGACTACCCATTTTGTTCTTGATTCAGAAGCTTTTGATGTATAATTCGTATAATCAAACCCAAACTCAAAATAATTTTTTTCGGGGTTAAACCTGATAAAGTCAAATTTAGAAAAAAACGCTTTTGCTTTGGGAATGCTTTCATATTTAGCCCTTAAAAAATTCACAAAACCAGTAGCCGGATCAATCTTGCTCGTGAGGGCTGCCTGCACATAAAAAATAAAGCCGCATTGTTTACCCAGTTTTTCAAAACTCTCAAATTTATTGGCCAGTTGAAACGCGCCTAACAGGCCGCCAGGCTCTCCTGCTTTATTATCTTTAAACACAAGATAATTCAATTTATCAATCAGCATTTTTTCCAGTTTCTGGTATACCTGCTTTTCTACTTTCTGCCTTCCGCGCTTAAATCCAAAATTCAAATCTTCGAACACCACAATGGCATTATGATGTATCATTAATTGTGCTATCTTATGCACAACCTGCGATATATAGCCTTCCTTTAGTTCTTTGATCGTGCCAATGGTATCCCACGATTTTCTTGCCTGATTTCTGTCACCTTCTTTTTTATCCAGGAGATTATGATAATCAGTTGTATAAGCGGTTTCTTTGTGCTGGTTAGTAATGGAATTGAATGAACCTTGATCAAGGATTTCCCGCTTTTGGTTAATCACGGTATAATATGCCAGATGTCTTTCGCCCCTGTCAATGCCAATGATATTTACATCGGGGTTGTTTTTTAAAAACAATCGTGCTTCTTCGTTTATATAATTCCTTCCGGTAGACTTATAATTCATGGTTATGGGTACATGAAACTGAAATTTGTCAAGTGTGTACCTTTTATTTTTGATGATGTCGTAATCAAAGCAGCTTTGTTTTTTAGGATTATCAGGGTTTTTATTTTCAATATCCTTTCCGGCCTTGTGTACAATGATATTTTCTGTTATTGATCGTTCACGGAAAAATATTTCAGCCTGTCCATTAAGTTTGTAAACAACATCCTTTAAATTTTCTTCATCAAACAGCATTTTCCAATAAAGCGTATGAAGGTTGGGCTTACCCTTGCTGTGCGAAGAGAAGTCTTTGTTATAGATTTTAAAAAGGTATAGTTTACCTTCGTTCACCTTTTTATTTATATAATCGGCAGGAATATTTTTAAATGTCAGTTTATATCCCTGATGTTCCACTTCTCTGTAAAAACCGCTTAAATCTTCATAAGACTTAGTTGGCGAAAAACGGAAATTAAATTCATGCCAGTCTTCATGGATTTCTAATGACTTTTTAAAAAAGTCTATTAATGCATGGCAGTCTTTTATATTAAAATTATTGCCCTTTTTATGCGTTTCTTTGCTGTAGTTTTCGATGACTTCCTTCGACGGATTAAAATAGTCAATTCTGCTTTTGGAGAAAAATACCTTTGGCAGCATTTTATTAGCGCCCGGTAATAATTTGTAGTTCATTTTTTCATAAGCATCATCGCCATTGGATGCAGAGGGTGTCTCCACAAATATTTTATTTTCTTTTTTGTCCATTATGCCCAGATAATAATATCCATCTTTTCTCAGTATAACAGCCGTATTGTCCGGTTCTTTGTTTACGTCCCACCCGTCCAGGAGTGTGGAATTTTCAAAATTCAACTTTATTTTTTCCGTGCTATATGGCTTTTGTGTTACATAATTTCGCACCTTATTATACAGCATAATGGCCTTGCTTAATTGTTCGAACAATGGTTTGAAAAGATTATAAAACACCAGGTCTTTTTCTTTGCTTTCATCTTTTAAATCCAGTGGTTTAATAAAATGGATAATATCCATAATACTTTCTAAAAAATTCTTTAATTTTTCAACATCCGAATCTGTACCTTTTTGCCTCACAAGTTGTTTTTCTTTAGGATAAGGCACATTTAGCAGATCTTTCACCTTTTTATATTGACCTGCAACCATATCAAAAGGGTTTAGGTTTTTTGTAGCATTATCCTCTTTTTTCAGGAATTTTTCAGGAGCGCCAAAATATTCCACAATAATGTTATTGCAATCCATTCCGTTCAAGACTTCATTATCCGTTTGTGTTAATGCTTCCTGAATGGTGTTGATATCAAAATAATCAGATTTTTTCACCCATTTATCCACCCTTTCTTCAAATTTCTCCTGTGATTCTCTTTTTTTTATTGGATGATGCTTTATGTACCAATCATGTAAAGCATTATGGATAATACTCCAATCATGGAAAATTTTTTGAGAAATATCTGTTACAGCCCTGTCATTGCGGATATATATCTTTGATAAATCAAAATTTATAAGTCCTTTTAATTGATTTCTTAGCGCATTAAAAACATTCACAGGCTGAGGCTGGTCATCGCTTTCATAGCAACATAATTCATTTTGATAAAATTTCTCAATAGATTCCAGTACTTCACTATCATTTTCAAAAGCTTCTGCAACAAAAGAAACAGTGCCCCGGTCGCTTAAAATTTGTTTGTATAACTGTTTAAATTTGGGCAACCTGTTTCGTTTATCCTTTTGTTGTTGATTATAATCTGTATTAATATATTCATTTAACCCTTTAATTTTTGTTTGTTTATCTGACCTTCCACCAATCACCGTATTATATAATTCAATGCCAGTTTGGGTGAGTGTTTCATTAAAAAAATCAACAGAAAATATTTCATCCAGCGTTTTACCTTGTATTATTTCTTCCATATCAGATAATATATTGTTCATCTGGCCTAACAATTCCGGTGCATTGCCTTTTATCTTTTCATATACTTTAATATTATCTATGAATTTCGGGAGATTTTCATGTATCAGTCGGTATGCTATTGCAGTAGCTTTTTCGTCAGCAGTATATATGTTTTTCCTGTTTTCATGGAATCCTGTAAAATAAGTCGTGAAATTTGAAAATTTGTTGACTAACTCTTTTTTATGTGTATCTGTTTTAATAAATTCTACCAGGTCCTTCTTAATTAAATCACCCTTAAAAAGGGTTTTAAATTTTTCATTTTTCTTAAATTCATCAGCTATTTGTTTTCTAAGGCTTTTTTTATTTTCAGCTAATTTCTTTTTATCTTCATCGTTTAATGTTGACTTGGTAAATAAATTTAAAAAATCATCCAGCCCTTTTAGCGTCAAACCATTTAAAGACTCTTCTATGAAATGTTTATGATACTCGTCAATCATCTCCTTAACGGCTTTATAATCTTCGGCACGTTGGTTATCTCTTTTGATGAATCCTTTTGTTTCTATATATTCTTTTGTTTTCTCATTTGGTATTAACTCAAACCTTAATGTTTTCTGAACCGGGTATCGCCTGGTAAACTCAGAAAATAAATGTTGCTTTCTCATTTTTTAAAATTTTTAAATTAAACAATTTATATTGGTTTTTGTAATTAACAAGTTCAAAATTAAAACCTATGTTTGACAATTTCCGTCAATTTTAAATTTTTTTCTAATTTAAAAATTATATTTTGAGAATTCACATTTTCATGCCATTTTATTTAGTGAAGTTTATTTTAAAAAAACATTGATGAGTTGGATGTAATATTATAATAGGCTAACAGTAACTACCTCATTAACCATTATCCAATTAATAATTAACAATTATTTCCTGTCTACAATAGTAGAAATTAAATAAGTCCTTTAGACAGAA
>CAZJWE010000097.1:0-12255 GCA_964549265.1 uncultured Bacteroidales bacterium
TTCTAAATTCTAAATTCTGAATACTCAGGATATGGCTTCCACTAAATATGCAGTAAAACCCTAAAATAATGATATTAATCAGTAGCTTGTTTATTTTTAATAAGTCCGTTAATTCAATACAGCTTATGATAGACCTTTTGTTTTTATAAAGAAAATATCATTACCAATAGTCCGGTTACTCCGTTAAATGCCATCCGGCATATAGCTGTACGACTGAAGAAGTGTGTTTATTGGAATTATCTTCATAAACATCAGTCAGTCCGGTTGCATAGCGTAACCCAATATTCAAACCCATATCAAGGTTGTAATTAAGATCGAGCGACAATCCAACTTCAAATTCATTTAATCCTGTTGTTGAATTTATAGTATTGGATTCGTTCACATTGCCACTGATTGTTTCAGTTTTATTATATGCACCAACCAAATATCCGAAAAAGGGCCCTGCACCCATTGAAAAATTGTCAGCTGCCCAAAATTTAAACATGATGGGTACTTTAATATAATGTAAGTTTGTTGTTGATGTTGTTTTTGTATTGATAAAAAGGTTTTTTGTACTTTCAATTTCTTTTACTCCTTCCATAGAATAGATCAATTCCACAACAAAAAAAGCTTTGTCTGAAACGCTCAACCATAAATATGCTCCACCATGTGGTAAAATCAATGATTTTGTTTCAATACTTTCACCAACACCACCTGAAGTTGTTGAAGCATCACCCATATTGGTAAGTCTCGCTATATTCATACCTGCTTTTGCTCCAAACTTAAGGTTGCTCTGACTTTTTGATTGTATAACCAATGAAAAGGCTATGACAAGAATAAAGGCAATTTTTTTAATTTTGTTGTATTTTAATGTTTAAAAAAATAAAAAGCATTCAAATATAAAATTTACTTCTTCCTTTTCCTTCTTCTTTTCTTTTATAATAATCGTACAGGGTAATTTGAGATCTTATGTTCTCTTTTTTTCCGTCAATTTTATATTGGTTCTTTTGTTGTTCGTCAATCACCCTGGCTTTTACATTATCATTCAGTTGGATTGCCAGAAATTCTTTTATTTCGTTTTGCAAATCCGTATCAAAAACCGGGGTTGATACTTCCACGCGGTAATCTAAATTCCGTGGCATGATGTCTGCTGATGAAAGATAATACTGCTCATCATTATTATTACAAAAAACAAAAATACGGGCATGTTCAAGGAATTTATCAACAATGCTTACTGCCCGTATGTTCTCACTCATTCCGGGAACTCCCGGGATTAAAGAACAAATGCCGCGTACAATTAAAAAGATTTTCACTCCGGCATCATTGGCCTGGTATAATTTATTAATAATTTCTTTATCTACAAGGCTGTTTAACTTGAAGATGATATAAGCCGGTTTATTCGTTAATGCATTGATGATTTCATTGTCTATGAGTTTCATAATACGCCGTCGCTGGTTTAGCGGGGAAACTAAAAGATGTTTAAATGCATAATTCTGATATGTGTTTTCAAAATAATCAAAAACCCGGTTAATTTCCCGTGTTATCCGCCTGTCTGCTGTAAACAGAGTAAAATCAGAATAAATCCTGGCTGTACCTTCATGAAAATTACCTGTTCCTATACCACCGTAATGTTTGTATTCATTATTAATTTTTTTGGTAATCAAAACAAGCTTTGAATGAACTTTTAATCCGTCTATGCCAAAAAGCACTTTTGCTCCTGCATCCTGCAATTTTTTTGACCAATGGATGTTTGATCCCTCATCAAATCGTGCACGGAGTTCAATGTTTACAATGACTTCTTTATTATTTTTAGCAGCATTGATAAGTGCATTGATGACTTTTGAGTGTTTTGCAGTTCTGTAAATGGTGGTTTTTATTGAGACGACATTCGGGTCTATAGCTGCTTCTCTTAATAGGTATATGTATTGTCCAAAACTGTAATACGGATAATGCAACAAAATATCTTTTTTTTCTATTACACTCAGGAGACTGGATTGTCCTTTAAATAATTTATGTGTGATAGGTGCAATTTTTTCATGCTCTAGATCCGGCCTGCCCATATTAGGAAAATCCATGAAATCACTAAAATTATGGTATCGTCCTCCCGGAATCAAGTTATCATGTTTGGTGAAGTTCATTTTATCCGTGATGTATTCAAATAAATCATCAGGAATCCTGCTGTCATAAATGAATCTGGTTGGCTGGCCTTTTTCACGTCCTGCAATGCCTTTTGATATTTTTTCCAGGAAGCTTTTTGATAAATCATTGTCAATATCCAGTTCAGCATCCCGGGTTAATTTTATGGTATGTGCTTCAAATTTGTCAAAATCAAACATAGAAAATATGTCGCTTAAACAATACCGGATGACGTCATCAACCAATATGATAAATTTTTTATTTTTTTCAGGAGGGAGAAGCACAAAGCGCGGCACAGATTTTCGGGGTATTTCGATCAATGCATATTGCACATCGCCGGTTTTGGTGTTTGATAATTTTGTTGCAAGATAAATGGTTTTATCCTTTAAAATGGGAGGCGGGGTATTATTCAATAGAATGGTTACCAATGTAGGCATCACCTTGTCATTGAAATATTCTTTTACAAACTTTCCTTTTTTTTCATCCAGGTTGTGTTCATTTAATATAAAAATATTTTCTCTTTCTAATTCCTGGAGTATTTTGGCATATGTTTCTCCGAATTCTTCCTGTAAATCAATAACGGTTTCATGTATTTGTTTGAGTATCTTGGTTGGTTTATCACCAGTGGTTTTAACCGGTTGAACATGCAGGTCAATCATTCTTTTGATGGTTGCAACACGTACTTTAAAAAATTCATCCATATTATTGGAGAAAATGCCTAAAAAACGTACTCGTTCAATGAGCGGAACATTTGGGTCTTCTGCCTCTTGTAATACCCTGTGATTAAAAGATAACCAACTTATTTCTCTATTAATGATCTCGCTGCTTGACATAAAGTAAGATGTTTATAATAAAATTCGGTGCGACGAAATTTATTTTGTGCCTGTTTAAATGTTAAATTTATTTTTGTGGATGGATAAAAGAAAAAGATTGAATCTTTTCTTTTGATATTTCACTCCATTTATGTATATCAAAAACTATGCTAACAATTCCTGAGGTAGGAATTTTATCAATTGTTTTTTTCAAAAAATAATTAGCAAGGTTTGTGAATTCAGGATTATGGCCCACAATGAATAATGAGTTGATTTGATCATCTGTTTTGGAAATGAAATTTAAAATGACTTCCTCATGATGATTGTAAAGTATTTTGTTCAAATCTACATTGTCCATGGAGTAATTGAGCATGCGGGCAAATATCGTAGCCGTATGAATGGCTCGGTTTGCCGGACTGGAAATGATCAAGTCAGGTTTCACCTTCCCTTTGATTTTTTCAGCCATTAGGTATGTATTTCCGATGCCTTTGTTTTTCAGGGGCCGGTCTATATCAAGTACATTTTCATATTTCCATGATGATTTTCCATGGCGGACGATATGTAGTGTTTTATTTTCCATCATATTATAAAGGTAAAATAAATTATTTAATTTACAAAATTGTACTTGCCAATTCGGCGAGCTGGCTCCGTTCACCTTTTACTAAATTAATATGTGCAAACAGGTTTTGCCCTTTCATTTTTTCTGATAAGTATGACAATCCATTGGATTGTGAATCAAGATAAGGAGAGTCTATTTGTTCGATATCTCCTGTAAAAACCATTTTTGTTCCTTCACCTGCCCTGGTAATGATGGTTTTGATTTCATGAGGGGTTAGGTTTTGAGCTTCGTCAACAATGAAAAATATATTGGATAAACTCCGGCCTCTAATATATGCAAGTGGAGAAATAACAAGTTTATCATTTTTTTGCATTTCTTCAATTTCCATGAATTCTTTGCTTTGGGGCTTAAATTTATTCTTGATAACAGCCAGATTATCATAAAGAGGCTGCATATACGGGCCTATTTTTTCCAAAGCATCTCCGGGTAAAAAACCTAAATCTCTGTTTGCCAAAGGAACTACCGGCCTGGCCAGGTATATCTGGTTGTACATTTTACTTTGATGCAGTGCAGCAGTCAGTGCTATCAATGTTTTGCCCGTACCGGCCCTTCCGCTCATGGCAACCAGAGTGATGTCCGGCCTCAGTAAAGCATCTAAAGAAAATGTTTGTTCGGCATTGCGTGGTTCTATGCCCATCATTTTTTTCTTGGAAACCCGTGTCAACGACTCGTTGTCGGGGTCGAAATGAGCTAAGGCGCTGGCTTTAGGGCTTTTAAGAATAAAATATTGATGAGGAACCGGCTTTTCTTTAAACTTAAATTCAGATAAAGAAACACCTTCTTCCTGGTTATACAATTGTTGAATAAGGTCATCATTCACATTTTCCAATGTAATGATGTTTTTAAACAATTCTTCTATATTTCTTACTTTATCACTCTCATAATCTTGTGCCATGATGCCAATGGATTTGGCTTTCATTCGCAGATTAATGTCTTTGGATATCAACACTACTTTATTTCCGTTTTGTTTCTTATGAACAAATTCTGCAATGGCTAACACCCGGTGGTCAGGTGTGTTTTCGGGAAATGAAAGTTTCATTTGCTCATCCATTGGTTTGGCTGTTTCTATACTAAGCTTGCCTTTTCCTTTACCTAAAGAAACACCTCCGTGAAATAAAGAATCACCGGAAAGCTTATCCAATTCACGTGTAAATTCACGTGCATTAAAATTGATCTGATTATTTCCTTTTTTAAATTTATCTAACTCCTCAAGAGCTACAATCGGAATGATGACATCATTTTCTTCAAAGTTAAATATACTTCTGTAATCATGCAATAATACATTCGTGTCTACAACAAATGTTTTTTTCTCTTTTTTCCCCATGAATAGTATTTTAAATTAATAAATGAATATGGTAAATAAACTTCCAAAAAAGGTAAATATAAAATTTTTTCTGCATTTCCCACTATTACAGGAACTTTTTTTAGTTTAATTTTTTGTAAAATAATGTCCGCTAACTTCGTTACGTTTGCCCTGAAAATGCTCATTTACATCAGTAAACTGCGCGGGCTCTATTCTAAATAAATGGTTGATGAATTTAACACATTGTGTTTTTTAAAATCAAACGATATTTTGAATAGAGCCAGAGGGAATAATGAAACACCCTGAATAGCATTGTCTTATAGGTATTGTTAATAGTTGATGGAAAAGAATTTTGCATTTGAATGAAATTTTTAATAAACTTGATTATCTTAGAGAGATTTTAAAAATTTAATTGAAAATACGTCATGTTTATTTTATATCACACAATAAGTAAATCATACTCAAATGCAATCGAATGGTGGGCATAAGCAACATGAAGAAGATAATAATGAGGTTCATTATCGTCATCTGTTTGAACATATTAAAAGCGGTGTAGCTGTTTATGAAGCCATTGATGATGGAAAAGATTTTATCTTAAAAGATTTTAATAAGGCTGGTGAAAACATTGACAATGTAAAAAGAACCGATGTCATTGGGAAACGTATTACAGAAGTTTTTCCCAACATCAAAGAAACAGGCCTGTTAAAAATGTTCAGAGAAGTTTGGAGAACCGGGAAAAATATACGTCATCCGGCAGTTTGTATTAAAGACGAATTGCATGAAAGATGGCATGAAAATGATATTTATAAATTGCCTACAGGAGAAGTTGTCGCTGTATACGACGACATTACCAGGAGGGTTCATGCAGAACAAAAACTGCTAAAAAGCGAAAATAAATACAAATCATTATTCAACAGCATTAGAGATGCCATTCTGGTGGCTGATGTAAACAGGCAAATCATTGACTGCAATGCTGCTTTTACAACATTATTTGGTTACACTACCGAAGAAATTGAAGGAAAACCAACAAGCTATGTATATAAAAACGAAGACGAATTTAACCGGATGGGAGAAATGATTAAAAATCATTCAAATGATGATTGTTTTCTTAACACCATACATTATAAAAAAAAGGATGGAGAAATTTTTCCGGGAGAAACCAATGTGTTTTACATGAAAGGCCCGGGCCAACAAATTATTGGCTTTATTGGAGTAATACGTGATATTAGTGAACAGATTGAGGCCGAGAAGAAAATAAAACAGAGCGACCTGAAATTCAGGAATATTTTTGATAATGCAATGGATGCAATTTTTATTCATGGGATGGATGGCCACTTTCTTGAAGTGAATGATGTAGCTTGTAAACGGATGGGATACAGCAGAAATAAATTTTTACAAATGAGCCCGGAAGATATAGATGTTCCCGATTATGCTCAAATAGCTAAAAGCAGGATGCTGACTGTGAAGGAAAAAGGGAAATTGGTTTTTGAAACAGCCCACATAGCAAGAGATGGAACGATCATCCCCGTGGAAATTAGCAGCCGGACCATTAAATTTGAAGGGAAAACATGCATCCTCAGTATTGCACGGGATATTCGTACACGCAAACAAGCAGAACAAAAGCGAAACGAATATCAAAGCATCCTGGACAGCACGTTTGATGCAATTGACAGCTTGATTATGGTTGTTGACAAAGATTTACGTGTGGTGTTGAGCAATTGGAAAAATCATGAATGGGTGCCTGAAAAACAAAGACAAATGCAACCTTATTGTTATAAAGTAATGAAAAATTTTCAGTCACCCTGCGAACATTGCCCCCCTCTTAAAACATTTAATGACAGAAAGCCCCGGTGGTATTTGGATCAAAATCCAATTGACGGAAGCTATAAAGAAATTAGTGTGATACCGATATTTGATGAAGAAGGCCAGGTTGAATATGTGCTGGAAAATGTAAAAGATGTAACCGAACGTGTAAACCGCCAACGGATTTTGGAAAGCAAAAATGAAGAATTGGAACAGTTTGCTTATACCGTATCTCACGATTTAAAAAGTCCTTTGGTCACCATTAAGGGATTCATTGGTTTGCTGCAACAAGATGTGCAATCGAAAAGGCACGACAGGATGGAACGCTATTTAAATCATATCTCAAATGCATCAGATAAAATGGTTAGCTTATTGGATGATTTATTACAGCTTTCCAGGGCGGGTAGGTCTGTTACTTCTCCTGAAACAATAAATATGGAATCTCTTGCATATGAAATTATTGAAATCCTGAATGGAACCATTCAAAAAACAAAAGCCAGGGTTGTGGTGAAACCGGGCATGCCTGAAGTGTTTGGAGATAAGACCCGCATCAGGCAGGTGTTGCAGAATTTAGTCGAAAACAGTTTAAAATATATGGGGGCCCAAAAAAAACCGTTGATTGAAATTGGAAGTAGTAAACATGAAAATGAAAAAGTCAATTTATTTTTTATAAAAGATAATGGCATTGGCATACACCCTGAGTATCACGAAAAAGTGTTTGGCGTATTCGATCAATTGATAAATGATAAAGGAGGAACCGGAATAGGATTATCACTTGTAAAAAAAATTATTGAATTGCATCGTGGAAGTATTTGGATTGAATCCAGCGGGGAAGAGGGGTGTGGGACTGTATTTTGGTTAACCTTACCTGCTAAATAGTGTTTATTCATCATGTCCGAAACTTCGTTACGCGTGCCCCAAAATTGCTCCTTTACTCTGGTAAACTGCGCTTTTTGGGGCTGCGCAAGCCTCGTTATCGAACATTATGATCCAAACACCTGAGTTTATAGACAGACACTAAATAGAGTCTGTCTTTAAAGTAAAGTGTTTGTTCTCTTATGTAACTACTTTTCCAAAGTTCAATTTATTTCTGTTGCCACGATAAATAAAATACTCAAAATGTTTCTTTCCCGTAATGAAGTTGTTTTACTTTGGGAAATTTTTAAGCCCTCTGTATCTATTAATAATTGATTGGAAGGGAAATAGAAAACGGAAGATTTATACAATTTACAAGTTATATTTTTTGATTGAAATTTGTTTGTTTTTTATTTATGAATCAAGCCATATTCCATGAAATATTTTATATTTTTATTTTTTTAAAAAGCGTAAGCATAGAGCAGGTAATGTAATTATATTTAAAATAGCGACAATGAAAGAAAATGTAGAATCTCAAATATTATTGGTTGAAGACAATCCGGAACATGCAGAACTCATTATGGCAACCCTTGAAGGACATGAAATGACAAAGCATATTAAACATATTGAAGATGGCCGGGATGCTTTGGATTACCTCTATAATTGTGCCATAGATAGTGCAGAAGGGATCAAATCGTTTCCGGAGCTGATTTTATTGGATCTGCGGCTGCCTCGTATTGACGGGCTTACAATACTGGAAGACATAAAAAATAATATGCATCTGCGCAATATACCGGTTGTTGTCTTAACCACTTCGCAAGCAGATCAGGATATCTCTAAAGCTTACGAATTCCATGTAAACAGTTATCTGATCAAGCCATTCGATTTTCAACGGTTTACTCAGATGCTTTTGGATATTGGAAAATATTGGCTGCTTTGGAACAAGAGAACCTATTAATAATGTTCATGGATGGATAAAGTAGATCGTGGTATACACATTTTGATTGTTGAAGACGATGAAATGCAATTGGAATTGATAAAAGATGCATTTTTATCTGGTCAAACGCACTATACCATTCAAATGGCCTCTTCATTAAAGGAGGTATATGCAATCCTTGCACAAACCACACCGGATATCATTTTAACCGACAACAAACTCCCCGATGGAGAAGGGAAGGAATTGATCAAAGCGACGAAGGAACAAATCCCGTTGGTGCTCATGACGGCTCATGGAAGTGAAGAGTTTGCAGCTTACGCCATTAAAGAAGGTGCGCAGGATTATATTGTAAAATCACCTGAGTTATTCAGACGTGTGCCTGAAAAAGTGAAACATGTATTATTACAATGGCAGTTAAAAATTGAAAAACAGCAATCTGAAAAGGCTTTATTGGAAAGCGAAAAAAAATTCCGTGACCTTTTCAACAATATCAATGATGCTGTTTTTCTTCATGAAATCGGATCGGATAAAATGCATAAACCATTTCTTGAAGTCAATGATGTTGCATGCAGGATATTGGAATATGCCAAAGAAGAGTTTTTGTCGCTTACTCCTTTTGATATTGGAAGTGGAGAACATGCAGATAAAGCCGGGAATGTTGTAGAAAAGATATTATCCGAAGGCAGTGCCTGCTTTGAAATGGTATTGGTATCAAAAAGTGGCAATAAAATACCTGTTGAGATCAATGCCCACAGATTTCAATACAATAATAAACCTGCAGTGCTTTCGGTTGCACGGGATATTACAGAACAAAAGCAATATCAACAGTATATTGAACACCTCAACTCAATTTTGCTTGCCATCAGGAATGTGAATCAGTTGATTGTACAGGAAACAGATATATACCGGATGGTACAGAAAGCTGCCGGTATGCTTGTGGAAACACTTGCATATTCGGGATGTGTGATTGCATTAATGAATGAAGAAATTAAAAAAATTGTACCTGTTACACACCTGGGGAATACTGTTTTAACCAAATATTTTGCAATTTCTTCCGATGGCAAAGGAAAAGCACCCGAATGTGTTAAAAAGGCTATTTGTAAACAAAAGATTCAGGTAATACGTGACATTAATCTATGTACAGATTGTTCCTATTCGGGGTGTAATCCTGAAAATGGTGCAGTATCTGTTGTAATACCTATGTTACGGAACAACAATGTTATTGGGTTGGTTATTGTTACACGCGAACATAAAACATTTATTACCAATAAAGAGGAGCAACTCTTATTAGAAGTTGCTGACGATTTGGCTTTTGCTCGGGAAAAAATTATGGCAGAAGAGTCTCATCGCGAAAGTGAAAATAAATACAGAACATTGTTTCTGGCCGAACCGGATCCTATTTTCCTGGTAGATGAAAATTCAGGAATGCTCCTCGATGCAAATCCGGCTGCAGAAAATCTGTATGGTTATACTCTCGATGAATTATTGACAATGAAAGCCTGGGAACTGTCGTGTGAACAGGATGAAACCCGGAAAACCATCAAAATAAAAAATGACACTATTGTACAAATCCCCGAACGGATACATAAAAAGAAAAATGGGGAAAGAATGATTGTAGAAATATCAGCCCGGCATTTTGAACGCAACGGACGCATGATCAATATCAGTTCTATCCGCGATATAACAGAACGGAAGCGGGCAGAAGAAGAACTGATATTAACCCAGCACACAATCAATAATGCTGATTTAAGTATTTTTTGGATCAGTCCCCAAGGCAAATTTCTTTATGTAAATGATGGTGCATGCAGGAATCTTGGGTACACGAAAGATGAATTACTGAACATGCATGTGTGGGATGTTGATCCTGATAATCCTCCCAAAACAAGGACAAAGCATTGGAAACAATACCAAAAAGAAAAAGTCAAAACATTTGAAAGTTGGCATAAACCCAAACATGGCAAACCATATCCGGTAGAGATTACCTCTTGTTATATGGAATTTAAAGGTCAGGAATATGAATTTGCCTATGCAAGCAATATACGTGAGCGGAAAGAAGCCGAAAATGATTTAAAAGAAAGTGAGGAAAAATTCAGGAATTTTTTTGACAATACCAACGAAGCCATTATCATTGCAAGATTTGATGGCCAGTTTATCCAGGTTAATAATGCACTGCAGAAGATGCTTGGGTATTCAGAAAAGGAACTATATGAAATGAATGTGATGGACGTTGTAGCACCTGAATATGCAATGAAATTACAAGAAAGATTAAGTACGATAATAGAAAAACATGAAACACCGGTCACAGAAATTGAAGTGGTGAGAAAAAATAAAACACTTATAAACATTGAAATTAGCAGCAAGGTAATCAATTATTTACAAGACGACAAAGCAATACTTACTGTGGCCCGCGATGTTACATTGCGGAAACAGTTTGAGCAAAAAGTATTGGATTCTATGATTGAAGCCGAAGACAGAGAACGTAAACGAATTGCTGAAGACCTGCACGATGAAATGGGACCCTATTTATCTACCATTAAATTATATGTTAATGAAATTAAAAAAGTAGAAGATCCTGAGCAAAAAGATAAAATATTCAATAATTTAAATAAAATTCTTGACCAATCTGTCATGAAGATTAAATCCATTTCAAACAATCTTATGCCCAATGTGTTAACAGATTACGGATTGGTAAAAGCGGTAGAATCATTCGTGTCGAATGTGATCATCAATCCTAACATCAAAATAAATATTGAAACCATTGGATTAAATGGGCGTTACCATAATAAGTTTGAAATAAACCTGTACAGAATTGTCATAGAATTGATAAATAATACATTAAAACATGCCAAAGCAAATGAAATAAATATTATATTTGAAGAAAATAATAATAGATTTTACTTAACATACAAAGACAATGGAAAAGGATTTGACTTTGATAAAAAACTATTAAGTAAAAAAGGACTGGGACTTCAGAATATTTTAAACAGGATGCACTCAATGAATGGCTCACACAGTGTAATTTCTGGCGAAGGAAAAGGAATGATATTCTCAATGGAATTCAATGATGTAAATTCATATTATGTATTATGACTAAAGAACAAAAAATACTCATCGTAGACGATCATGAATTATTCAGGGAAGGCATTAAAACCATCATCAACAGGTTTGATTTTGCAAAAGTGGTTGGAGAAGCAACAAACGGAAAAGAGATGTTGGAAATCATAGATAAATGTTCACCGGATATTGTTTTAATGGATATTAAAATGCCGGAGATGAATGGCATTGAAGCAACCGAACAATTAAAGCAGAAGCATCCCGGGATATATGTTGTGGCGCTATCCTTATATGGCGATGAAGCATATCTTGAGTCCATGCTTGAAAAAGGAGTATCGGGGTTTATTTTAAAAAATACAGATTCAGATAATCTTGAAAGAGCTTTGAAACTTATCAGCAACGGGAAAAACTATTTTTCAGAAGAACTAATACCTTATTTCACAAAAAAATATATTGGAGGAGACCAGGAATCAGACCTTGCAGGACTGACGAAACGGGAAGTAGAAGTGCTCAAACTAATTGGTGAGGGCTACAGTAATAAAGAAATTGCCGAAAAATTATTCATCAGCCTCCGAACAGTAAAAAACCACAGAGCCAACCTCAATATGAAGACCGGGTCTAAAAATACTGCCGGGTTGTTAGCGTATGCTATAAAACACAATATATTAAGCATTTAGAATAATTGTTAATTATTAATTGTTAAGGCTCTATTCTAAACCATGGTTGATAAACTAAAATACATTGTGTTTTGAGGAAT
>CAZJWE010000098.1:0-12089 GCA_964549265.1 uncultured Bacteroidales bacterium
AGGTTCTACCACGAATTTAATGGTAACTTGCAATTTGTTTATATATAGTTGAGTGTAGTTTAAAAAGATTGAAAGTTGAAAGTTTATAAAGTTAATTGGATGATATTTAGGCTATTATCGGATTTTGCGATATTTTAATAACTTGCTGTATATTAGATAAATAATACTTTAAACTTTAAAACTTTATACTTTTTATACTGAACTCATAAATATTCAACCACTAAAATAAGGGTAGTACCAATTATGACTTTATCTATTTTTCCTCCATGAACATTTCAGCCAATGCAAGTGCTTTTTCTTTAATTCCGAATACGCTGGATTGATTGGATAAGACAATCACTGAAATATCATGTTGTGGAAGATAGCAAATAAAATGAGTATTTCCAAAGCCTGTTCCTGCTTTATGATAATATTTACGGCCTTGATACCAATCAATATTCCATCCAAATCCAAAAAACTTGATAACATTTCTGAAGAAATTAATTTTAAAGGCAGGTTTGATGGAATTTTGAGGTATGAGATTGTCTGATTGCCATGCTTGTAAAAATTTGTATAAATCATTTAAAGAGCAATATACCCCAAAATCGCCCATTAAATCATATTCATGAGGTATTTCAACAGCATTGTAGCGGCCGTTTTGAGGAATATAGCCGGTTGCTTTATGTTTTATCTGGTATGTATTTTTTCCGAATAACCGTTTAAAAAATCCTTGTTTTTCACCGGGAAATACAGCTGCGTCATCCATTTTTAAAGGGGTGAAGATTTCTTTGTCTATAAATTCGGCATAATTTTTCCCGGACACTTCCATAATGACATACCCAAGTAATGCATAATTAAGCCAATTAATATCAAGTTTTTTGCCACTCTTGAACTTCGTTGAATCTGTATGCTTTAAAAAATCAATAAGGCCCTCATTGGTAATAATCCCATTTTCATCCTGTAATTTCTCCTTTTTCACATTAATAATACCGGAGGTGTGATGTAATAAATTTTTTATTGAAATATGTTTCCCGTATTCTGGAAAATCAGGGATGATGTCGGAAATTTTGTCGCCATAGTTTAATTTGCCCTGTTCTTTTAACACCATAATTGCCATAGCAGTAAACTGAGAAGATAAACTGACCAAATTATAATTTGTGTTGGATGTAATCTTTGATTTATTCTGGACATTGGCCAAGCCCGAATTATATGTAAACACAGGGTTGTCAGCTTTTATAACCATCATGCTAAACCCGGGGCCCTGTTTATCTAAATAATCTGAAAATAAAGAATCTGCTTTTTTCTGTGGCTGATTATCCGATTGAGCATTTGCCGGGAAAATAAACATCCCGTAAACGAGAATGCAGACCATTAAAAATGGATGATTTATAATATGTTTATTATGTTTTGTTTGTTGCATCAAAATAAATTTAAAATGAATTATTTACAATACATCTTGAGCATTGATTCTGCCTGCGTGAATCCCATTTGGTATGATTTTCTAAAATCTTTACATCCTTCGTTAAACTGATTAAGATTGATTTTAGAAATGCCCCTGTTGTAATAGACTTCGGGGTTGTTTCTATTTATTTCCAATGCTTTATTGTAATCCTCAATAGCTTCTTTGTGTTGTTTAAGCATTCCTTTAGAAATTCCGCGATGAAAATAAGCTTTTGCAAAATCGGGTTTTAAATTGATTGCTTTATCAAAATATTCAATTGAGGCGCTGAATTTCATCAAAGCGCTCCTGGCAATTCCCTGTAAATTATATATATTTGGGTTACGAGGTGTTCTTTTTATCAGTTTTTGAAGGTCTTCAATGGCGCGGTTGTACTCTTTCATGTGTAATAATGCCAAAGCACGGTTGTATAATGCTTTATCTCTTGCCGGATTCATTTCAAGCACTTTATTAAAATCATCCAGTGAAGCTTTGTACATTCCCTTTTTCCCGAGTGCATACCCTTTGTAATAATAAGCATTTTCTTTGGACGGATTAATTTGGATGACTTCCTTAAAATCTTCAATGGCTTCATCATGTTGATCTATTGAGTAATACAAATATCCTCGTTTATAATATACCGAGTCATTTTTTTCTCCCAAATCAATTAACAAAGAATAATCATGAATAGCACCTTTGGCATTATCTACAGAGTCTTTCATTGCACTTCGTTTATACAAAGATAGAATGCTGTCTGCTCCAAATTCCATCGCTTTATCTAAATCCGATATTGCAGACTGGTAGTCTTTTAATGAAGATTTAACAATGGCTCTGCTAAAATATGCCTTACTAAAGCTACTGTCTAACCTAATGGCAGAATTAAACGAATTAACAGCTTTACTTAGTTCATCATTTTCTTTTTCACATAATCCGCGATAAAAATAAGCCTCCGGTGATTTGTAGTCCAATTCGAGAGCTTTATTGATATCGTTGGTTGCATGTAAGCAGTCATCTAATTTATAATAAGCCATCCCCCTGTAAAACCAGCTTTGAGCATAGTTGCTATCCATGGCAATGGCACGCTCACAATCGCTGATGGCTTTTTTATAGTCGCCCATTTTGATATATACAGCAGCTCGTTGGGTATAGATTTCGGGAGATTTATTCCACCGAAGCGCTTTTGTATAAGATTCTATTGCTTGTTTATAGGCAGTACTGTCAACCAATGTTTCTCCTTTTTGATGGAATCGTTCCGCTATTTTGGGTTTTAAAAGAAAAAACAATATCACACCGATTGCTATCAATAGTATAATGAATAGCCATTTATTTTTTTTCTTCATCCATTATATTTTTTTATTGAAAATTTTTTCATTTTTATTTAAAAGTATTTTCAAAAATAAATAAAAAAAAACCATAATTTAATTCAGATTTGAATTAATTATAGAAAAATCCTGAAAATCTTTATTTTGTTTTTCTATTTCTTTCCATTATTTTTACCTTTTAATCTCATTACAAAGAGCTGTAGACTTATTCATCGCATTTAAAAAAGTAATTTAAATAATGACAAAAACAGGGAAATACATTATTATTTTCTTTCCATTATTAATTTTAGGTTTAATAATATGGTTTTTTAGCAACATTGTCATTTATATTTTAATATCATATGTCTTTTCTTTAATTGGCCATCCGTTGGTTAATTATTTAGGAAAAATTAAAATCAAGTCCTACCAAATACCCAAATCATTGAGAAGTTTTATTACTATTGTTGCAATATGGACTTTGTTTTTTTTATTTTTCCGCCTTTTTATCCCCCTGGCTGCTAACCAAGCCAATGAATTATCTAAAATAGATGTTTCTTCATTAATAGCTCAATTTGAACAACCGATTAAAGAAGTTCAGGAATTCATTAATCAACATAATATAACAAACAAAGAGATTTCATTTGAGTCGTTCATTTCTAACAAAGTCAGTGTATTGCTTAACACATCTTCTTTAACTGTTTTTTTAGGCAGCATTGCAAGTCTAATAGGCAATATAGCTATTGCTTTTATCGCCATTTCATTCATTACATTCTTTTTTTTAAAAGATGAAGAGCTGTTTTTAGAAGGCATTATGCTTTTTATTCCTGAAAGATATAAAGAAAAGATTATGCATGTTTTGTTCTCCTCCAAAAGATTACTGACGAGATACTTTATCGGCATTGTATTGCAGATCAGTGGCATCATTTTATTGATCACTTTGGGAGTGACTTTATTGGGTATTGACTTTAAAAATGGCCTGGTCATAGGATTGCTTGCAGGCATCTTTAATGTCATCCCTTATTTAGGCCCTATTATTGGAATGACTGTAGGCATGCTCCTTGGCTTTGCCACACAGTTTAATCAAAATCCAAACATTATCCCTTTTATGGGATATATGTTAATTGTTTTTGTGTGTGTACAGGTTATTGACAACCTCGTTTTTCAACCATTTATCTATTCCAGCAGTGTTCATGCCCATCCGCTTGAAATATTTTTAGTGATCCTGATAGCAGGGAGTATGGCAGGTATCATGGGAATGCTGCTTGCAATTCCTATTTATACAATTATCAGGGTAATAGCAAAAGAATTTTTTAGTAATTTTGAAATCGTACAAAAAATCACCCATAAACTTTGATTTTTGCTATCTTTAGCCAAATATAATTTCATTATGCATAAAAGTACATCCATATTATTGTTTACATTCGCCTTTTTCATAAGCACCAAAACATCTAAAACACAGACCTTTACAATAGACACCCTGAGCCATCGATGTGGATTTGATTCCATGTCGGTATCATTTAAGTATATTGATTCGGGCACCACCCCTTCGTCTTTTTATTGGAATTTTGGAAACGGCAACACGTCAGATATACAAAACCCTTCTGTGGAATACAAACAACCCGGGAATTATACAGTTACATTAATAACAGACAATACCGATACCATTGAACGTCCAGAATATATTCAAATATACAGTACTCCTGACAGAGGGTACAGATATAATAAAATTGAGAATGAACCTTCTTATCATATCCATTTACAGGGTGAAATATTTCCGGTTGACACTGCTGATGCACTTATGTTTTACTGGTCGTTTGATGATGAACAACAAGACACCGGTACAATGCCTTCTATTATTCATCAATATTCTGAAACAGGGATGTATAAAACCAGGTTAATTATTCAGGATACTCTACTTCAATGTTCTGATACACTAAAACAAATTGTTTTTGTGTATGACTCGCTGGAAATTCCGAATGTATTCACACCAAATAATGACGGCATCAATGATCTCTTCACAATACGAGGCGAAGAAAAAACAGATATCTCTATTTGGATTTATAACAGATGGGGAAATTTAATTTATAAAGATACGGCTCCAGTTATTCTCTGGGACGGAAAAACAATTTCGGGAATGGATTTACAAGAAGATATTTATTTTTACATTGTCCACCTTAAAGAGAATAATAATCTAATAGAAGAAAGACAAGGTTTTTTTCATTTATACAGATAGTTGTAACTTACAAACCCGGATTGATCATAAAGTCCAAATCATTTCAACATGTTTATTGTTTGGAAAAAATACTTTATTCTTTTGGTTTTTAAAGAATAAAGTATTAAATTTATACCTCTAATTAGTTTTGTTCTGGAAATAAAGGTTAAAATATTAAAAGGTGATTAATATCATCGCTTCCAATGTTTTCGTAAACCGCTGAAACAAAACAACTTATTTACTTAAAGTGTTTTGAGTATTAATTTCAGAATAGTATAGCACAACCAATAAAAATGTTTTACGTAAAATAAAATAAAAGATAAAAAATTTTGTTTTTAAATTAAAATCGAGGAATGATGAAAAAAATAGTAAAAATAATTGCAGGTTTGTTATTTATTGCATTTCTTTTAAGTTCATGCAATAGATATATTGTTTGTCCGGCTTATGCTGACGCAGAAAAGGAAATAAAAGTAATTCAAAAGGACGATAAATCTTCTTAATGGATAGCGTTAAATATTTACAATTAACGTAATCTATTTTGTATAGCACTTCAACACGTGTGGCTTTAATACTTTTATTCCTTTCGGTTAGAAAAATAAACCTAACTGCAACTTATATATTTAATTTAACAAATTAAAAAGGGAGCTATCTCCCTTTTTTTTATCTAAATTATTTTGGGAAGCTTCAATACCATAGATATTTTATGATTATATCAAAACAAAGGTTTTTATTTTAGAATTCAGGATATTACTTCCACTAAATATGCAGTAAAACCGAAATTATAAAGTTATCCCTTATTCGATTGTTAATAATTTTAATTGTTTTTTTAAACTTTATTAAATGTTATTTTTTATTTTTGTTATAAATTTTATTTAAACTTATTTTAATATTATGAAAAAATTAGCTGTCGCCCTTTTTATTATTGCATTAGCAGCCATGAGTGCATGTCAGGGAAATAAAAGGTGCCCTGCTTATGAAAGCAATACAGATGTTTCGGAGCAAACAGTAGAGATCAGTTAATAAAAGTGATCGTTATTTAATTTTCTTATTGCATTTACTCATAGGATTATATATAAATCTCATTAAAATAACTGTGATTTATATTATAACGTAAACCAGTAAGTGATTTCGGGAATTGAAAATTCTTTGACTGGAAATTGTTACAATAAATTTTTTATTCTTATACATTTCTGCATCATATTTTTATCCTATAACTAAAAAATCTTTCCCTTCTTTATAATTATGGTTAGTAAGAAAAGACCTTACTTCTTCCCTTGCTCCGCGTTTTGCAATATACGATAGGATAAAATGGTTACCGGCTGGTGGCACATCTTTAAAATATTTGATATTTTTTTTCCTTCCCGGCTTAATATCTACAAAAAAATCTATGGTGATATTCATTTTTTCAAGAATTCGCGCCCTTCTTCTTGCCGTTCGTCCGGCCCCGAATACAACAACACGGGGATGAAACGGATTATGCTGAGTCAGATATTTAACAAGATAAGCAGACTTCATATCATAAAACGCCTTTCTGCTATACCGGGGATCGTTCCTGGTAAGCCTCTTGGGGTGATCATGCCATTCCAGTAAAGTTTCCGGGAGTTTTGCAAAATAAACCCCATTATGCAGCCATCGTAGCCATAATTCATAATCTTCCGGGAAATGCCCATATTCATAGCCACCATATTGTTTAATCAGTTCTCTTCTAAACATTACAGACGGATGGATTATTGGTGTTTCAATAAATCTATTCAGACTGATTTCAGAAGGTGATAACAATGAGTTATTCCAATTCACAAAATGCTCCATTCCCTCTGATTGATCCAGCTTGGAGATATATTTGACACTGCTTGCAACCACACCAATATTTTGGTTTTCTTTTAAATATTCAATTTGCATTTTCAACCTATCAGGTTTTGAGATGTCATCTGCATCCATCCGGGCAATGAAACCTCCTTTCGATAAAGCGATACCTGTATTCAATGCATATACAATTCCTTTTCTGGATTCATCGCAAACAGTTATCCGTTTATCTTTTTGCATCCAATCATTTGCAATTTCTTTACTAATCGGGTTATTGCCATTGTTGATTAAAAAAAGCTCAAAATCCTCAAATGTTTGTTCTATAACGCTTTGTATCGCTGATGATAAAACATCCTCTTCATCACAAAAGGGCAATATAACAGACAAATCGGGCATAAATGTAATGGCCTTATCTATTAAGCTTTAGGTAGTTTCAAAATAAATGTAGTTCCTTTACCAATTTCAGATTCAACATGGATGGTGCCATTATTTTGTTCGATAAATTCTTTACAAAGAACTAAACCCAGGCCCGTACCAACTTCTCCTGAAGTTCCGGTATTCGCAACATGCATATTCAAATTAAAAATTTTATCCCGTGTTTGTTCATCCATGCCAATGCCATCATCAATGACTTTTACAATAGCATGCTGTGTATCTTCTTCTACATTGAGCTGTACATTGCCGTTTGAATGAGAAAATTTGATTGCATTATTCACAAGATTTCTAATGATGGTGTTCACCATATCGTAATCAGCATATGCCATTACATCTTTTCCTGAGGTATGCATAGATATGTCTTTATTCTTGGCCAAAATATCAAAAAATTTAATATTTGAATTGACAATACTCATTAAATTGATTTGTTCGGGATGGAATTTTACTCTATTGGTGTTGAGCCTCGACCATTGTAATAAATTCTCTAATAGCTCATTTGCATTATCCGAAGCATTTTTCATGAGATTGATGATCTCAAGTTTTTGATCGTGAGAATATTTATCAAATCTCCTGGACAAAAGCGATGCAAAATTGGATATTCCATAAAATGGATTTTTCAGGTCGTGCGCAATAATTGAAAACAATTTATCTTTTGTGGTGTTTAGTTTTGTTAACGAGTTTTTCTGTGCCTCAAGTTCCTCTTCTTGTTTTTTAAGTTTTTCATTTTGTTTTGTGAGTTCTTGCTTTTGCATATCCAGGTGTCTGGTTCTTTCTCTGACCAGGGCCTTCAATTTATCATTCCAACGCTGCATATATCGTATTCTTGAAAAATAAAACAAAACAGCACTTCCTATTAAAATAATTACAATAATGATTTGAAACCATAAAGTTTCCCAAAAAGGTGGTAGTACACGTATCTTTAATGAATTGGCCTCCCTCCATAATCCATGATTCCCAGCTGCTTTGACCCTGAGTGTGTAGGTACCGGCAGGAATATGTGAAAATGTGATCCGGTTATTATCTCCCGAGTAATGCCAGTCTTCATCTATATCTTCCAGTTTATAAGCATAGTGAATCACTTCTGAGCGATAATCAAGTAAAGAATATTCGCATGTAAAAATGGACTCGTATTTATCTAAAGTAATTGTATTACACACATGCAAAGGTTGGTTAACAGGTTGGTTATCACCAAAAAAAACTGGACGATTGCATATATAAAAACCTGTGAGATATATCGGTGCTGTATCTGGTATGGTTAATAATTGTCCTTGTTTAAATACATTGAATCCCTGTTTTCCTCCAAAATAAAAATCGTTGCTTTCTGTTTTAATGCATGCATCTTTATTAAAGAGGGTATTTCCAAAATAATTCCATGAATCGAAAGAAATAAAATGGTTGCTCGAGATATTAAATTTCATGATATTGTTATCTGTTCCAAGCCATAAATTTCCCTTTTCATCATTCAATATACTTTGAATATTGATTTTCTGCCCTATTCCTTTTAGTTGATAATGGTGAGAAACTTTATTTTTCGTATCAAAGGCAAACAGGCCTTTTTTTGTCCCCACCCATAGGGTATCTCCAACTAATTTAGATGTGTTGATCAATGCTAAAAAATCATCTGTTTTCTCTGGTTGCAGTCTGTATCGCTTAAAATCCCTGGTATCTAAATCAAATTCAAAAATATATTTGGACGAAGCGATCCAAAGATTATTACGCCCTCCTTCATTTATAGAAATGATATTATCATAATCTTTTTTATCATATTTTGTAAGTCTGGCCGGATGAAATGAAGTAAGCGTTTGATTATCATCATCAAACAAATACAAACCAAAGGTTGTTCCGATCCAAAAATGATCATGCCGGTCAAAACATAATGATAAGATATTATTGCTCATATCTTGCATAACATGGTCGTTTCCAAACAAATATCTTTTAATTTCGAAATTATTTAAATTTAATTTCACCAATCCGTTGAATGTACCCATCCATAAATTTTGGTCTTTTTTCTTTAAACAATGGATGGAACCCAGTTCAGGCCATTGAAAATGTTTAAATGTCTGTTGAAGGGGATTGAACAGGTCAAGGTGACCATTGTTCATTCCTATCCATATCTCATCATCATCTACTTCACAAAAAGACATGATATCATTATGGGCCAGACTGTTGTGGTGATCCTGTTGAAAGTAGTGAGCAGTATTTTGGGGCCTGACTATATATTTATTGATTCCATATTGGGCAGAACCAAGCCATATCGTATTATCGGAAGACTGAAAGATAACATTCAAATCATCGCCTTTATACTTGTCTTTTTGTTTAAAATCGGATTGTATGGAAGTAAAAGATTTATTTTTAAAGTTAAAAATAGTCAAACCACCCATTTGGGTAGCAATCCATAGTTGATTATTTGAGTCTATAAATAAATCTTTGATATTGTTAGATGACAAATTACCTGACGTTTTTTGCACTGTGTATGATTTTATAATTTTCTTTTTTTCAGGATTTAAACAAATCACACCATGTCCATGAGTTCCGATCCATAAATTGCCTGAACTATCTTCTTCAATATCATTAACAAATATGTTAAAACCGGTTTGTTCAGTCATCGCAATTCTTTTAAATACAATTCTTTCTTCTTTATGCATTATTAAATTAATGCCTTTAGGTGTACCAATCCATACACGGCCCTTAGAATCTTTAAAAACACTTTGTATGCGGTCGTTATTTAAACTTAAAGGGTTGCCTGCTTCCTGATAATATGTTGTAAATTGACGTGTTTGAGGGTCATATTGGTTTAACCCATAGTTTGTTCCAATCCAGATGCAATGATTTGTGTCTTCACAAATATCAAGTACTGTATTGTTGCTTAGTGTATTTTTTTTATGATTATGGTGTTGAAATCTTTCAAATGTTTGCTTTCCGGGAATGAATTTACATAATCCATTATTGGTGCCAATCCAAAAGCCACCTGACTGATCGGTATACAATACATTAATTTCATTTTCCGGTATGGACTCCGGATTTCCAGGGTCATAAGTAAAATGTTTAAAATGGTAGCCATCATACCGGTTCAATCCATTGGCTGTACCAAACCATATAAACCCAAAGGTGTCTTGTGCAATACTTAATACAGATTTATTTGACAGTCCTTGTGCAATACTAATGTTTTTAAATTCTCCTGGCTTGATTGCAAATGATGTTATTATAAATAACCAGGAAAAAAAAAGAATGATAATGTATTTGATGTTATTCATTTTATAATGTTTGAACAGTTATTCGTTGTTCGGTTTACCAAGTTTTATAATGAAAGTGCTTCCTTTACCGGGCTGACTATCAATAATTATTTCACCGTGATTTTTGGTAATGAATTCCTTACACAGGATCAAGCCCAAACCGGAACCTATTTCACCTGAAGTTCCTTGTGTTGAACGCTGACTGCTTAATTGAAAAAGATTATTTTTTATTTCTTCGTCCATGCCTATGCCATTATCAGTGATTTGCACTTCCACTTCTTTTTTAGTTTGCCGGCTTAAAATATTTATTTTCCCACCAGGCTTTGTAAATTTCAGTGCATTATTTATAATATTGCGAATAACTGTATTAATCATATTTTTATCTGCATATACGTTTAATTCTCCTGAAATATCTGCAATAAGCTTAATACTTTTTTTCTCAGCGTTTACATTAAAAAATTCTATGTTTTTATGGATTAAGTTATTAATATCAAATTTTTCGGGAGTAAATTCTATATTCCCTGATTGTGATTTGGACCATTGCAATAAATTTTCTAATAATTCAAAAGCACTTTTGGCCGAAATTCTTATCAATTCGATCATTTCGGTCATTTCTTCTTTTGTTCCTGTGTTGATGCTATTTTTTAAAATATCAGAAAGATTAATGATTGCGTTGAAAGGATTTTTCAGATCATGTCCTATGATTGAGAAAAATTTATCTTTTGTATGATTAAGATTTTCCAATTCATCCCTTTGCGCCATAATTTCTTCTTTTTGCTGTTGAATCTCTTCCTGACGCTCTTCTAATAATGTGTTTGTTTCCTGTAGATTTTCTGCTTGTTGCCTGATTTTATTTTCTGCTCGTTTTAGCTTTGTAATGTCTCTTCCTATTCCAACAATACCCAAAACTTTTCCTTTTTGATTTTTAACAGGTACCTTTGTACTTGAAACAACAATATCATTCCCGTCTTCGTCTCTTGCTTGTTCTTCCCTTCCAATAAGTGGCTGTCCGCTTTGCATGATTTCCTGTTCATCTTTCAGGTATTGGTCTGCCAGTTCCTTATGATAACAATCATGGTCTGTTTTACCAACCAATTCATCGGGTGTATGTTTTTTCCCGAGCATCACTTCAGCAAGCTTTTGATTTGCAAGAATAAACCTACTCTTTGTATCTTTTATGTAAATAAAGTCCGGGAGATTATTAACAAGTGTTTTTAACTGATTTTCCTTAGCAAATAGATGTTCTTCAGTCTTTTTTTGAACATTGTCATCCTGATGCCTTCCCTTTTTCTTATATAGATAAAAAAATAAAATAATATTTAGTACTACAAGAACGAAAAACATAAATAACATTATCATATTGCTTACAGACATAGGATTGATATTTGACGGACATATGCAACATTCTGAATTAGTGCACAAAAAACCTGATTCCAATTGATTGTCAATTGTGGTATATGTTGTTTTATTATTAAATCCGAAACTCATTTCAGTAAATAAAAAAAACAATACAATGCATATATAACCAATTTTTTTCATTATCATGTTACAAGAATTAGCCGTCCTTGTTAATTCATACGTTTCAACTAAAAAAAAGTTTGAATTAAACCATTTTCATATGTTTATATTTTGTTTTTCAATGGTCATATGGAGCTCGCCATGAGTTTAACCTATTGACTTTGAGCAAA
>CAZJWE010000099.1:0-11758 GCA_964549265.1 uncultured Bacteroidales bacterium
GAATTCTGAATTCTAAAATAAACACTATTTCCACAAAAATTGCAGTAGTACCAAAGTTTTAAAGTTTTAAGTATTATTTATCTAATATACAGCAAGTTATTAAAATACCGCAAAATCCGATAATAACCTAAATATCATCCAATTAACTTTATAAACTTTCAACTTTCAATCTTTTTAAACTACACTCAACTATATTTCAACCACATATAAACTATTTTTCCAACCCCCATAAATAAATCGCAAATTACCATTAAATTCATTGTAGAACCTATTTTTTTTATATTCTTGCGAAAGATCAGATAAAAGTTCAATAAAACTTTATAATTTTGCCACATAAACTTAGCTTTGATAAACAAACGTACAGACAACATGGATGAAAATTTTTTAAATTCTGTAAGAGAAAAAGCACAGGAATGGCTTACAGAGCATTTTGATGAACAAACCCGTAAGGACGTACAATATTTGCTTGATCACAATGAAGCAGAACTAATTGATGCCTTTTACAGGGACCTTGAATTTGGAACCGGAGGATTGCGAGGTGTCATGGGAGTTGGAACAAATAGAATGAACAGCTACACCATTGGAATGACTACACAAGGGTTATGTAATTATTTAAAAAAAGAATTTACGGACAAACGTCAAATAAAAGTAGCAATTGCACATGATTCAAGGAATAATAGCAGAACTTTTGCTGAAAACACGGCAAATATTTTCTCTGCAAATAATATCCAGGTATATCTTTTTGATGATTTACGCCCTACCCCTGAACTTTCTTTTGCTATCAGACACTTGAATTGTCAGGCAGGTGTAGTCATAACTGCTTCACATAACCCCAAAGAATACAACGGATATAAGGTATACTGGGAAGATGGCGGACAAATTGTCGAACCACATGATAAACTCATCATAGAACAAGTAAGAAAAATAACATCTGTTAACCAGGTTAATTTCAACGCCATACCTGAAAACATTCAAGCAATAGGAGATGAAATTGATAGTATTTACCTTGAAAAAATTAAAAATTTATCATTAAATCCCGACATTATCCAACAGAATAATGATATTAAAATTGTATTCACACCTATTCATGGTACAGGAACTAAGCTTGTTCCCGAAATACTATCTCGTATAGGTTTTAAAAACGTCTTTATAGTTGAAGAACAAGCAAAACCCGACGGGGATTTCCCAACAGTTGAATCTCCAAACCCCGAAGAAAAAGCAGCACTTGATATGGCCATTAAAAAAGCAAAAGAAATAGACGCAGATATTATAATGGGCACAGACCCCGATGCTGACCGGGTAGGAATAGCTATCAAAAACCACAAAAATGAATACATCTTATTAAATGGAAATCAAACAGGAGCCTTACTCATTCATTATATATTATCACAGTACAAAGCAAAAAATAAATTTAAAGGCAATGAATATATAGTCAAAACAATTGTCACTTCTGAAATGATAAAAGACATAGCGGATCATTTTGAAGTTGAATGCTTTGACGTTTATACAGGCTTTAAAAACATTGCCGAAATCATCCGCAAAAACGAAAACAAAAAACAATTTATAGTAGGAGGAGAAGAAAGTTATGGTTATTTAGTAGATGATTTTGTACGCGATAAAGATGCAGTTATATCCTGTGCAATGCTCGCTGAAAGTTTAGCTTACGCAAAACATAATCATTCTTCACTTTTTGAAGAACTTTTGAATATGTATATGAAATATGGCTTTTATAAAGAATATTTAATGTCTTTAAAGAAAAAAGGCAAACAAGGTGCAGAAGACATTCTCCGGATCATGCAAGAACACAGAAACTCGCCTCCTGAATTCATACAAGACAAAAAGATAATTATAATACATGATTATCTTAAACAAACGACCTTCGATAAACGAAACAATGCTACACAGAAGATAGACCTGCCTAAATCGGATGTATTGCAATTTATATTGGATGACGGATCAAAAATTTCAATGCGTCCATCGGGTACTGAGCCTAAAATCAAATTTTATTTTAGTGTCAAAGGCCAATTATCTAATAAAAATGATTTTGAAAAAGCCGAACAACAATTGGATCATTATATAGAACAATTAAAATCTTATTTTGCTTCATTGTAATCATCTATCATGAAATTCAAAAAGACAAGAGTCAGAATTTCGGAAGTCAAAAGATTGTGTGATGCATGATGAATGAACGAAGGTTTTTTTTAAAGGTTTTTTAAAAAATTGATACTATATCTTATCAACAAACTATAAAATTATAAACATATGAACCGAGCCATGACAATTTTTTTGACACACACGAGCATGATTATTGAAAAGCTATTTGGTTTACTCAAAGTCAATAGATTAAACACATGGCGAGCTCCATATGACCATTGAAAAATTAAAAATAAACATATGAAATCTCACAGAAAAGAATTATGGTTTGACATTAAAAGCCGAAGAGAATTATTGAATATCACTCCTATGGTCAACCAGGCACTTCGCGAAAGCCAGGTAAAAGAAGGACTCTTGCTTTGCAATGCTATGCATATTACAGCAAGTGTCTTTATAAATGATGATGAGCCTGGATTGCATCATGATTTCGAAAAATGGCTTGAACAACTCGCTCCTGAAAAACCTCATTCACAATATCGCCATAACGATGGTTTTGAAGACAATGGCGATGCACATTTAAAACGAACAATTATGGGCAGAGAAGTCGTGGTTGCTATTACAGAAGGTAAACTTGATTTAGGCCCATGGGAACAAATTTTTTACGGCGAATTTGACGGGAATCGTAAGAAACGTGTGCTTGTTAAGATCATTGGAGAATAATTCGTGCCTGTCTATAAACTCAGGTGTAGGATAGAACCAATTATTAATTGTTAATTGTTAATTGAGTGGGGTTGGTTTGACCACTTTATTTGCTGGATTGGAAGATTAACAACCCAAAAAATCCAGGCAATTCAAATGTTATTTTTTGGGTTGCATTTTTTTATATTGAGTAACTATAAACTCAAGTGTTGGTTCTATAAAGCTCAAATTCGAGGCGTGTGAGGAATCTAAACCGGAGAATACTGGAGTATTTGAGAACCGAACATTAGTGAGCTCACAAACACATTTAAAAAACAAAGTGATGTGAGTAATTTAGATTTCGAGCAACAACGAAGAACCGACGACGAAGGAGGAGCTCGGCGAAGCCAACTTGGACTTTAGAGACAAACACTTATTAATCCACATTGGGTGTATAAATAATATCGAGAGAATCCAGGTTCAAAGCCACCAAATTACCTAATCCGGGTTTATGATTATATACACAGCCACCATCAATATTTATTATTTTAGAACTCTTGTCATTAACAGTAAGGCGAATGGATTCCAGTGGAACAGGGGTGTGTGCATGAACAATCTTTTTATCTTTTACTACATTTTCATCTGGTATGATTTCCCGTATCCATAGCATAGAATGAAAATCTTTAAACATATTATCATGTTTAAAATTAAACCCCGCATGTACTAACCAAAAATCATCCATCAAATAATAATATTCAGTACGTTTTATAAAATCTATATACTCACTTGGTATTTGTTGTATTTTAAGCCATTCAATGGTTGAATAGAGATTCATTCCAAAACTTGAAAACGTACTTGATGCACCATTATAATACCAAAGCAAAAAATTATCATAGCTATTAAAAGCATTCAATAACATCTCTTCGTGGTTTCCTCTTAATAGTATGACTTGATAACCTATTTTGATCAGTTGATTTAAATAGTCTAAAACAGCTTTACTATTTTTGCCTCTGTCAATATAATCACCAAGAAAAATCAACAAATCATTTTTTGTCGGTTTAATTTTTTCTTCAATCAATGTTTTAAGTGTGTATATACAACCATGAATATCTCCAACTGCATACCTCATAAAAAACTCCCCGTTGCTTCATTGCCTGTATTATTCAAGCAGATTTAATTTATTAGTGGTTATCTGATTATTCTTATCAAAATCTATACAAATTTATAATTTACACACAATGAAAGTGAATATATGTCATTTTAATGTTATAATGTGACATTTTGACATATCTATTTAAAATGGCAAACCTTTTGTTAAGCACGAAATTATTAATTATTTTTGTCGAACGAATATTTCTTTTAAAATATGGGAAAGAAAAAGCAAAACAGTGAAGAAATGAATCAAATAAAAGAAGAACAAAAGACAGGTAAAAAACAAACACATGGGGGAGAAGGGATAAACGCTAACGAAACATCTTCTCATGAGCAAGAAACAGAAAAACCTGATGTCAAAGCAGAAGAAAAACCTAAAAACGAAGAGGTGCCAAAAAACGAAATAGATGCATTAAAGCAGGAAAAAGATATTCTCGAAGACAAATACCTTCGTTTATCAGCTGAATTTGATAATTTCCGTAAACGAACATTAAAAGAAAAATCCGAATTGATTAAAACAGCAGGAGAAGATTTGTTAAGTAGTTTTTTACCTGTGATTGATGATCTTGAAAGGGCAAATGATTCCGTCCAGGAAGCTCAGAATATCGAAGCAATAAAAGAAGGTATAGACTTGATTTATACAAAATTCAAGCAATTTCTGGAATCAAAGGGAGTAAAAGAAATTCCTGATATCGGTGAAGAATTTGACACTGATAAACATGAAGCCATGTCAAAAATAACTGTAGAAAATGACGATCAAAAAGGGAAAGTGGTTGACGTCCTACAAAAAGGATACTATTTAAACGATAAAGTATTAAGATATGCAAGAGTTGTAGTTGGAGAATAATAATATATTTGAATTATCATATAACATTTAATTAATGGCCACAAAAAGAGATTATTACGAAATACTGGGAATTACAAAAACAGCTTCGAAAGCAGAAGTTAAAAAGGCATACAGAAAACAAGCATTAAAATATCATCCTGATAAAAACCCCGGGGATAAAGAAGCCGAAAAATCATTCAAAGAAGCTGCTGAAGCATATGAAATACTAAGTGATGACAACAAAAGGTCTCGTTACGACCAATTTGGCCACGCCGGAGTTTCAGGAGGCGGATTTGGAACCGGTGGAATGAGTATGGAAGATATATTCAGTCAGTTTGGTGATATATTTGGTGAAAGTTTTGGAGGATTTGGCAGTTTTTTCAGTGATTTTGGCTCATTTGGAAGAGGTTCCCAAAGAGGACAAGCATCTCCCAGAGGTTCTGATATCAGGGTAAAAATAAAATTAAAACTCGAAGACATAGAAAAAGGTATACATAAAAAGATAAAAGTCAATAAGTATGCTAAATGTGATTCATGCAACGGAACCGGTGCTGAAAATGCAGATGCTATCACATCATGCAAAACATGTAATGGATATGGAAGAGTCACACGTGTATCAAATACGATTTTAGGTCAAATGCAATCAACGTCGGTGTGTCCTGATTGCGGAGGGAGTGGTAAAACAATCACAAGTAAATGCAATAAATGTCATGGAGACGGAATTGTAAAAAAAGATGAGACAATACCTATTGATATACCTGCCGGCGTTACAGGTGGAATGCAAATGACTGTAAGTGGAAAAGGAAATGCCGGAAGAAGAGGGGGTAGAAATGGCGATCTCATTGTAGTCGTTGAGGAAGAAAAACATCCGGAATTAATAAGAGACGGAAATGATTTGATATACAATTTATTTTTAAGTGTCCCGGATGCTGCTATTGGCAAACAATCCGAAATCCCAACTTTAAACGGAAAAGTTAAAATAAAAATTGACCCGGGTACACAGCCCGGTAAAATCCTTAGACTTAAAGGAAAAGGAATCCCCCAGGTAAATGGTTATGGCAAAGGAGATTTGCTTGTTAATGTGAATGTCTGGATTCCCAAAAAATTAAGCAAAGAAGAAGAAAAAGGATTGCAGCAACTAAATCAATCACCAAACTTCAAACCTTCACCCAATGAGGAAGAAAAAAATATTTTTGAAAAAATGAAAGGGTATTTTTCATAATATGTTTGGTCTCGAATACAAATTTCAGGGTCATTAGTATATATAGAAATTAGAAGAGGTGAAAGGTGAATACTCTCACACCCAACAAATCTCTTATTTTTTATTCACAATTTGTTACAACGCATATAAATCTGTTAAAAAGATTTAAGTGAAACATTTATGTTAATAAAAAACAACAAAAACTTAATAAAAAATAATCATTAATATATTTTCATTAAAAATATTATTTTAATTTTGTAACATATTTTATTATCTTTAATAAAAAATAAACACCTATTAATCATGACAAAACTAAGCTCAGACACGATTTTAATACCGTGGGACTTTACAGAAGTCGCAGAACATGCATTAGAACATGCATTAGTAATTGCGAAACATGTTAGAAATGACATCGCTTTAGTACATATAATTAAAAATGATAAAGACAAAGAAGAAAGCCAAAAAAAGCTTGAAGCAGTCGCTGAATCAACGAGTAAAAAACACCACATCAACACAAAAGCCATTATCAAAAAAGGTGATATCTTTCACACGATCAGCAACATAGCTACAGAAATAGAGGCCAACCTTGTAATCATGGGAACACATGGCATCAAAGGAATGCAAAAATTGACCGGAAGCTGGGCATTAAAAGTAATTGTAAGTGTGAGCGAAAAAATCCCCTTTATCGTTGTACAAGCTCCACCACAAAACAACAAATTTGAACGCATTGTTTTTCCGGTAGATGTAAGGAAAGAAACACGTGAAAAACTCAACTGGGTATCGTATCTGGCAAAATATTATAAAGTAAAAATTGACATCTTTAAACGAGGAGACGCAACACTCAGAAAAAGTGTTGATGATAATATTGCCTTCGCAAGAAAATATTTAAAAACACACAATATAGATTACGAAATACATACTTCTGAAGGCAAACAAAATTTCCCAATTGAAACCATTGAGTTTGCTAAAAAAGTGAATGCTGACCTGATGTTGATCATGACAACAAAAAACATTGGTTTTGCAGACTATGTAATGGGCCCGGATGAGCAATACATTATTGCAAATAGTGGAAAAATCCCTGTCATGTGTGTAAACCCAAAACCACCACATTACGGTAGCGGAGGATATTCTGGCGGAAGCGGAGTATAAAAGTTTTTTATCGTGCATGAAATCGTTTTTGCAACCAATAACTATAACAAAGTTAAAGAGGTTCAAAACTTAATTGGCGAAGCATTTAAAATCTTAAATCTTTCAGATTTAGGATTAGATAATGTAGATATTCCTGAAGAACAGGATACTTTGGAAGGCAATGCACTTCAAAAAGCTGAATTCATTTATAAAAAATTTTCAATACCTTGTTTTGCAGATGACACAGGGTTAATGATAAATACCCTTAATGGAGAACCGGGAGTATATTCTGCCAGATATGCTCAAGATGAGGTTAAAAATTCTTCTCAATCTGTCACCGATGCAAATATTAATAAAGTACTCCATCAATTAAAAAACAAACCGGACAGAACAGCTTATTTCAAAACAGTAATAGCATATATTGAATACAATAAAAACTATTTTTTTGATGGCATTGTAAATGGAAATATTACAGCTACAAGAAAAGGAATAGATGGCTTTGGATATGACCCTGTATTCCAGCCCGAAGGATTCAATAAAACATATGCTCAAATGACACTTGATGAAAAAAATTTAATGAGTCACAGAGCCATCGCTTTCCGTAAATTCGCAAAATTTCTTTTAACCGAAACATCCCTTTAATTCCGAATAATGAACCAAAGCATAAGAAATATTTTTTTTTCACGTTATTTACTTTAAAACTCATGTAGAATGCAATTAAAAAAATTTCTCTTAATTTTCTTATGTGCGCTGGTATGGCTTACTTCTTTAAAATCTCAAACAGCCATTGGAGAATGGCGGGACCACCTGTCATACAGAAATGTATTAAAGGTTATAGAAGCAGATAATAAAATATATGCAATTACACATTCAGGTGCCATGTTTTATTACAACAAAACCGACAATAGCCTGCATAAATTTTCAACGGTACAAGGACTCTCCGATATTGGTGTAAATACTGCAAATTATTATAGTGATGATCAGACATTGGTAATAGGATATAAAAATGGCAATATTGATTTGCTCAGAAACAACAACATCCTGAACATTAGCAATATTAAAGATAATTTACTATTAGGTAAAAAAAACATTAATACTATTCATATACTGAATGACAAAGCATACCTCGCTTGTGGATTTGGCATAGTTGTACTCGATTTAAACAGGCGGGAAATCAAAGAAACATATTACATTGGAGATCAGGGAAGCAAAATTGAGGTTTTTGATATTACATACGATGAAAATCAATATTTATATGCAGCAACAGAGGAAGGCGTTTACCGTGCAGATATAAATTCTCCTAACTTAATAGATTACAATAACTGGAACAAGCTTGATTTTCTGCCAAATGCAGATCAATCATTTAATCAGATAACGTACTTTAATGATAAAATATATGCCAATTATGCCAGTAAAACAGATACTGCTGATGTGATTTACCGGATCACAGGAAATACTTATGATGAATTTCATGCAGGTGAATATGGTAATTGTCTGTCCCTGAAAAATTGCTATAATACATTGGTTGTGGTAAAAAATGGACAGGCCGATTTCTATGATTCGGATTTACAGATTGAAAAAAGTAAATCAATTTGGGATATTTGGGCAGGAATAAAAGATAAAGAAAACAACTATTGGCTTGGAATGAATTGGAGTGGTCTATATTTAGATTCGTATTCGGACTACAGAGCATACTATATGGTGGCAGGACCATTCAATTCAAGCGTTGTTGATATTTCTATTGAAAACAATATTCTATGGGCAGCAGGTGGATCAAAAAAAGCTCCATATTCAAGATATGGAGCTTTTACATTATATAATGAAGAATATTCCAATATCAATTTTCGTGAATTACCTGAATTATCAGGCATATCCAATATTTCTCTGGTAGAAATAGACCCTTTAGATCCATCGCATGTTTGGGGCGGATCACATGGATTTGGAATTGTTGAATTCCGTAATAATAAAGTTGAAAAAATATATGATGAATCAAATTCTGTATTAAAAAATATTGAAGGATATGATCATGGATATATTAGGATCGCAGGAATGGATCATGATTCGGACAATAATTTATGGATTGCTCAATCTGAAGTACAAGACCCTCTTTTTGTTCATCAAGCCGAGAATAATGAACTAATTAACATTCCACTTGAATTTAGCGGCTTTGGTTTCAATCAAAAAAATGGCGAGTTGGTGGTCACCGATGATGACCACATATGGCTTCTTTTAAGGCATGGAACCTATACAGGTATTTTTGCATTTGACTACGGAGAACGTATTGATGATGACAGTGATTACCGTGAAAAATTTTTCAAAGTAAAAAACCAAAACGGAAAACAATTTAGCACAATATTTACCATCAATAAAGACCTGGAAGGCAATATATGGGTTGGTACATCGGAAGGGCCTGTAGTTTACTATAATCCTGAAGAAGCTTTTACGAGCAATGACTTCAAAGGCCATCAGATATTGATTGCCAGAGACGATGATACAGGTCTGGCCGATTATTTATTAGGTACTTCAAGTATTACATCAATAGCCATAGATGGAGCCAACAGAAAATGGTTTGGTACACAATTTTCCGGTGCTTATTTGATTTCTGAAGATGGTGAAAAAGAAATACAACATTTCACGATGGAAAACAGCCCGCTATTTTCCAATGCGATCCTGGACATTAAAATAAACCAAATAACCGGTGAGGTCTTTTTTGCAACAGACCAAGGAATGATCTCATACAGAGGGAATGCTACATCAGGGAAAGATGATTTTAACGACACATATGTGTTTCCAAATCCTGTAAGAGAAGATCACACAGGCCCTGTTACCATTACAAACCTGGTAGAAAATGCAAATGTTAAAATTACAGATATCAGTGGAAACCTTGTTTTTGAAACCACCGGAAAAGGTGGAATGGTTACATGGGATGGCACCAATTTTCTTGGCGAGCGTGTTCATACAGGAGTATACCTTGTTTTTTGCACAAACGAAGACGGGTCTAAAACACATGTAACTAAATTGTTATTTATCCATTAAAACACAGTGACACCATTTGGTATAGATTAGTTAAAAATTATTTTTAAAAATCACTTCTAACCAAAACTTTTTATTTAATTTTTACGTATATAATCTTTGAAATGAGTAAATTAATAATATTCATATTAAGTCCTCTTCTGCTTATCTATCCCCGATATGAAAACATATTTTCAACGGGTTATGATGATGCTATTCAATTCATTAAAGATAATAAACAAGTGATCAATCATGTTTTTAATGAATCGGATGAAGAAAAAACCATTTCATTATCTGTGGTATTTCCAGAAGTAGTAAGGTATTCGTATCTCATTGATTTTTTCCAAAAGTCTGCTATGGAAACGATTTATATAAAATATGGAAAAGAAAAAGCCAATTTTTCCATTGGCCGTTTTCAAATGAAACCCTCATTTGTTGAAGAATTAGAACAATATGTACAAAGAAATCCAGACGTAAAAAATCAGTTTAAATATATCCTCAATTACCCATCGTCAGATATCAAAAACCAACGTAAAATTAGAATCAAACGCCTCAATTCATTTCAATGGCAACTGAATTATTTAAAATGTTTTTATTCAATCATGGATCATCGTTTCAGTGATATCACATGGAATGACAGATCAGAAAAAATAGAATTCTATGCAACAGCTTATAATCACGATTTTACTGCTAAAAAAGAAGACATAAAAAAATGGACTAACAAAAAAACATTTCCGTATGGAATTGAATCCAATGCAAAACAATATGCTTACAGCAATATTTCAGTATATTTTTACAAAAAACACTGGCCATCATTAAAAAATGATATGACACAAAAAAACAAAAAGAAAGATAAAAATCACGTAACTACAAACTAATTGAATTATCTTTGATTAAAAGACGTTAACCAGTTTTCAGCTTTCTCAATATTTTCAGGTTTACCTATATCAATCCAAAAATCATTTTCATGATAATAATAAGATATGCGGGTTAATTCAGCCAATCTAAGGTAAAGTTTTATGATAGAAAACCTGCCCTCTTCCTTTATTAAATTTAATATCGTTGAATCCATAACATGTATCCCGCTAAATGGAAACATGTTAAATGCGCCCCCCGGATCTCTGACAATATTTTGTTCTTTTGTTTTGTTATTTCGCCATCCGCAAAATTGATCGTTCTTATCAAATAGCAATACCCGTTCGGAATTACGATTGCTAACAGCAAGAGTAATTTCTGCCTTGCTGTTTATATGTGACTCATATAATTTTGTGAGATCAATCGAAGATATGATATCTACATTATAGATTAAAAAAGGTATTCCATCATTAAAAAACCAACTTGCTTTTTTAAGTCCGCCTCCCGTATCTAGCAATTTATCACTTTCATTTGAAACAGCAATATGTACATCAGGGATATCCAGATGATCAAGAAAATGGATGACTTCTGATGAAAAATGATGTACATTCACTATAATCTCATTGAAATTATGTTGTATTAATTTTCGGATTACATGCTCTAAAACAGGTTTCCCGTTTAATTCGACAAGGGCTTTGGGTTTTGTATTTGTCAATGGTTTTAAGCGGGTTCCTAAACCTGCTGCGAATATCAGTGCTTTCATATGTTTATTATTTGATTTTCAAAGGTCATATGGAGCTCGCCATGAGTTT
>CAZJWE010000100.1:0-11746 GCA_964549265.1 uncultured Bacteroidales bacterium
GGTCATATGGAGCTCGCCATGAGTTTAATTTGTTGACTTTGTGTGATCTAAATAGATTATTAATAATCATGTGGGTGTGTGTCAAAATTTTTGTCATGGCTCGGTTCATCTGTTTTTTCTTGTCTTCTAAATTCTGTCTTCTGAATTCTGAATTCTAAAACAAACACTATTTCCACAAAAATTGCAGTAGTACCTAAACTATTAACTATTTAATTATGAAGAAACTCAATATTTTATTTTTAATGTTGATGCTGGCAGGAAATAGTTTTGCCACAAATTATTATGTAGCGCAAAATGACCCCAGTGCTGTGAATACAAATCCCGGTACAGAAGCCTTGCCATTTGAGACAATACAGGCAGCAGCTGACGTTGCCACAGGTGGTGACACCGTATTTGTTAAAGCAGGTACATATCGCGAAACTGTTATACCGGCGAACTCGGGTTCGTCCGGAAACTCTATTGTTTTCCAGGTATATGGAAATGATAATGTGACCATTTCAGGGGCAGAAGAAATTACAGGATGGACGCATCAATCGGGAAATATTTATTATGCAAGCATGGCAGCTGATTATATAGATCAACCAACCGATCATGCCCAAACAGATCAAGTGTTTGTTGATAAGACAATGTTGCATGTTGCACGTTGGCCCAATCTTACAGGTACCTTACCAAAAGGAAATGAACGTGCTATAACCTCTGGAGCTTCCCGTACAGGGCCTTCAAACAATGTATATACAGGAACCCTGACCGATGCTGATGTGCCCAGCAGTCTTGATTATACAGGTGCTGAAATATTTTACTATCCGGATACAGGTAAATGGACATGGAGCTTTACCGGATGGGTTACCAATGTGTCAAGCTCAACTATTACATTTGAAACATACAATGGTGCGACAGAAGATGGAGGAACTGGATATGCGAATGTTTCAAAATATTTTATATTCAATGCATACGACCTTTTAGATGTAGGAGGTGAATTTTATCATGATGAGAGTGCCGGAAGGCTCTATCTTATTACCCCGACACAGGATGATCCGTCTACTCATACAGTGGAAGCAAAAAAGAGACAATATGGATTTAATTTAAGTGGTAAAAGTTACATAGAAGTGCGTGGATTCAATCTGTTTGCATGTACAGTAACTACAGATGATGAAGCAGGGTCTCTTGGAGGGAGTGAAACCGGATATGATGCAAGCGGAAACACTATATATCCCTGGAGGTGGAGTGGTTCTGTTGCTTCCAGTAGCCATTGTACAATAGACCGTTTAGTGGTGGAATATCCCGACTTTTCATTAGAGCAAATGGGATATTTTAATATGCAATGGGGACAAAATAGTGGTATTGTGCTCGGAGGAACCGACCATGTTGTGAAGAACTGTCATATTAAATATTGTTGTAATAATGGTATTTCTTGTATTGGTGAGCGACATGATATATATAACAATATCATAGAAGATGTCAACTTTTATGGAAGAGGCTATGCAGGTGTCAGTTGTGGACAAAGCGGAGCCGATTCATATGATCATGAAATTCATTACAATACGATAAGAAGGGCAGGTAGAATCGGTATTCATCTGCAAAACATTAAAAATTCAGATATTAATAACCAGATAACCAGGGTTCATCACAATCTTGTTGAAGAATGCTGCCTTCAGGATCAAGATTGCGCAGGCATCAGGGCTACAGGAGATAAAAAGTTTTTACGGATAGACCATAATATTGTACGCGACACCAGGATGGCCTATATCAATTCGGGTATTTATTGCGACTATACTAAAAACACAATCATAGACCATAATGTGGTGTATAATATGTGGAGTACTATTCATCTTAATTATGGCGATACCGGAGGAGCTATGAATCATATAGTTTATAACAACACCCTTGTTTCGCAAAATAAATCAAGCGCATTCATCAGAGGTCCCTTCAACTTTAGTGGTGGGGGAGAAAAAACCGGCCTTGTGATACAAAACAATATATGCTGGATATACACACCACCGGCTGAAGGAAATTATTCGGTATTTAGCGGCCAATATGATGGAGCAAGTTTTGACTCATCCAATAATGTGCTGAATGCCGATCCTTTATTCGTGACGTATCCCGATGACCTTCAACTAACAGCATCATCAACGAATTGTATAGACCAGGGGGTTACAGTACCGGATTATACCCGCGATGGAGCAACTGTCCCTGCCCATAACGACCCCATGTCCGGTTCTGCCATAGATATTGGCGCTTATGAATACGGGCAGCCAAAGTGGACTGCCGGGGCAACAACTACTACGTATACATTAACCATCGTATCTGCGAATGGAACGGTTACACCCACATCAGGATCCACATATCCTGAAAATTCTGATGTTCAGGTAGTGGCCAGTGGTAATTCCGGATATGTGTTTGACTACTGGACAGGAGATGTTGATGCAGGGAGTGAAAATGATAATCCACTCACTATTACAATGGATTCGGATAAAACCATCACAGCCAATTACTCATCTGTAACTACTTATATATTAACAACTGATAATGATGGCAATGGCTCTGTTATTCTGAATCCTGCCGGAGGTACATACAATGAAAACGATACGGTACAGGCAACACCGGATGCGAATACCGGGTATGTGTTCGATAAATGGACAGGAAATGTTGACCTGGCGAATGAAACAGATAATCCATTGAATGTGGTTATGGATGCGGATAAATCCATCACTGCAATTTTTGTTGCTTCAACAGGTTCTACCATCAAGATATATGCAGCCGGGAGTAATAATCAGGAAGACATGGAATTATTGATTGATGATAATGTAGTGGCCAGTTACCAAAGCATTGGCGGAGATGCCAGTACACCAACCTATGTGGAATTTGTTTATGATGCAACTGAAACGGTCACGGGCAGTCAGGTTAAAGTAAAATATCACAATGACTGGGAATGTGGCGGTGATCTTCGTGTAGATAAAATTATAATTGACGGGGTGGCCTATGAATCAGAAGATGCTTATGCTACAGGCTCATGGACAGCTGCTACAGGATGCGGAGACGCAGACCATGAATGGCTGCATTGCGATGGATATTTTCATTATGATCAGTTAGTAGGTGAAAACTTATTAGTAGTCAATGATGTCAATGTTTGTCCAAATCCGTTTGAACAAGGAATGCTTAACATTAAAGTTACCGGAAATCCGGGTGAAATCATACATGTATACATTCAAAATATCCTGGGTAAAACAGTTTATGATCAGGATGTTTGCCTGATTAATAAGCACAATAGTATTGAAATACTAAACAGGGAATCCCTGTCCGAAGGAATGTATATCATACAAATCGGACAAGAAAATCAACAACAAAATTTCAGATTGATTGTCCAGTAATAACATAACATAGAATTATTGGTTAATTTATAAGAGGGTGAGCTTAATTATGGGGCAGCCCTCTTTTAATTTTTACAAAAAATAAAGAGATATAAATAAAATACAACCAGATGAAAATCATTTGTGATGTTTCGTTATATTTTTGTTTTGTACTTAACTTTAGTGGTTTTTAGTTAAGTAATAGTTTAATGGTTTAGTAATAGTTGAAAAGGGTGGGAAACAATGCTTTCTTGCCCTTTTTCTTTGTATGCCACCAAAGTACAAAATGACACACTTTTCTGAATACTCCCAACACAACATATAAACTACGTTAAACTATATTTCAACCACATATAAACTATTTTTCCAACCCCCATAAATAAATCGCAAATTACCATTAAATTCGTGGTCGAACCAATTATTATATGTATTAGTGAAGTATTTTTAGAAAAAAATTATACGTTTAGTTGACAGGAATGATTTTATTCTGTAAATTTATTGCATGATATTTTAAAACATGTTTTTATTAATTTTAATTTAACAATTATGAATGAGGTAATTATAAGATTTATTTTTTCGAAATTTTTTTCGATTATTGGATTTTTTTCTTTTCTGTCCATTGTCCATTTAAATGGACAGTGCCCGGATTTAACAGTCAATGTGAGCACTGATTCGGTGGTATGCGACAATGAAAATGATACCATTATCATTGAAAATTCAGAGGCCTCTGTTGTTTACCAGGTGTATAATGATGATAGACCTATCAGTTGTATTCAACGCGGAACAGGGAATAACATAGCTATTCCTGTTCATTCTTCACGTTTGGATACCGGCCTCCACACTTTACAAGTGAAAGCATTTGCCAATCCTGTTGATCAGGATAAAGCACCTATATTTCAAACATCTGTATCTCCGGTGATTGATGGCATCCCTGATGAAGAAGAATGGATGTTGATAAGGGATCATCCGAATTATGCTTGGGGTGACCCTCCCGGTAATCCCGAAGCTTTTTCTCAGTGGGGAGTTATGTATGATGACACGTGTTTATATCTTGCTGTTTATGTACAGGATAATACATTGCCTTTAGCTCCTGAAAGCGATTCTACCAAATTGCATAAAAATGATGCTGTGGAATTCATTTTACAGGGATTTGATCCCGGAGGTGCTGATGATTTAAAAATTCTATTGGATTGCCACAACCAGGTAAACCAAGTACAAGTTCCGTTTCCATCTGAAGCTTTTTTTGATATCCCTGTATTTGACCATGCTGCATTTTTAGACAGCAGTAAAAACGTTTGGAGTGGAGAGATTCGTATTGCATGGCCTGATTTGGGATATACTTCACCTCCGGATTCCATGAAGTTTGATTCAAATTTAGATTTTGCAGATACCTCCGGATCAATAGGGCAATATAATTGGACATCCTATCGTTCCTGGATGGAAATTACTCGTGCTGGCATGGCGCTATCTTTATATAGTGATACATGCCCTCATAATGTAAAGGATTCAGTTCTTGTACAAATCCTGCCCCATCCACATTTAATTGTTAATGACCCGGACGAAGCTGCTTCTGTTGATATTACCGATCCATCCATTACTTCAGGTAGTGAAGGATTATCAGGTAATCAATTGACTTATTGGGAAGACTCCCTCTGCACCTCACAGCTGAGTGATCCTGAATTCATAACCACCTCAGGCACCTATTACATAAAACTTAGTAACCCAGGCTGTTTTGATGTAGAACCGGTTTATGTAAGCACATTAATAACCGGGATGTGTTATGATTTGATATCAAAGCAAAATAATCCATTACACCCGAACCCATTATCTTATGGAGAAGTCATTTACCAACCTGCCAACCTTCAACCAGGCGAATCATTTACAATATCCGTATACAATGAACTGGGACAGCAGATCATCTCAAAGCAAATCATTGTTTCAAACCAAGCAATGCCAGTTTCATTATTCAATCATCAGGATGTTTCGCAAGGTATTTATATAGTGAAAGTGGAAGCCCAAAGCAGGCAGGAACAATATAAACTGATTGTTGAATGACAATTTGAAATTTTAAAATATAGTTGTTATGAGTTGAACCATGATTTTGCTCATCCGATGACATGGTTCAACTCATAACACAATTAACTGTTAAAAAATCAGGCATTCATGATTTTGTGACAAACTTAATCATTAAAAAATTTCTCTGAAAAGTTCACCAGGTATATTTTTTCTGTTGCCCGTGTCAATGCTGTGTAGAGCCATCGTAAATATTCAATGTTCACGGTTTCTTCAGTGATATAACCCTGGTCAATAAAAACTGCCTTCCATTGCCCTCCCTGGGCTTTGTGGCAGGTGACTGCGTAAGCGAATTTAACTTCCAATGCATTAAAATATTGATTTTCTTTTACTTTTTTATATTGATTCTTTTTAGGCATGTCTGCATAATCTTCCATTATTGTATAAAAAAGTTCTTTACGGGCTTTGTTTGGTAATGATGAAGAATCAATATATAATGTGTCTAAAAACATTACCGCATCAATTTCAAGTTGTTTATGGTCAATCAGGCGGATCGTGACATGGGCAAAACTATACCCATAGAGTGATTGATGATTATGGATCCTGACAATCTCGGCAATGTCTCCGTTGGCAATAAAATCTATTTCTTCTTCTTTATTTTCGGCCAGCCAAAAATAATTGTTTCGTACCACCATCACATAATCACCGGTTGAAATTTCTTCTTCACGCCACAGTATCTGGTTTCTGATACCCTGGTTGTATTTGTTCGATCGTTTATTCGAGCGGTTGATGATCATTACCTCATCCATTCCGTATGTGTCATACATATCGGAAATTTTTTCAACAAGCTCATCACCGGGCAGCCTGAAGATGTCATCATACCCTTCAACATTGAATTTAGGCAATGAAGTGTTATTTTGTTCGATTTGTTGACGGATGGATGTGGCATTTTCAAGGATGCCGGAATCCTGAGCCTGCCTCACTACTTGCTTTAGCATAGATTGTTTCACCTCAAAGCCTATGCTTTTAAGTCTTTGTGGATCAAGAGCAGGGCTGATGGTTAGTCCCACAGGAGGCAATTGGGCAAGGTCGCCGACGAGTATTAATTTGCAGTTTTTTTCATTATACACATAAGAGAGTAAATCCTGCAACAGATTTCCACTACCAAAATTTGATAATTCAAACGATTGATTTCCAATCATAGATGCTTCATCAACAATAAAAAAAGTATTGGTATGTAAGTTCTTGTCTAATTGAAAAGTCCCAAAACCATCTTTTGATGATTTTAACCGGTATATTTTTTTATGGATGGTATATGCATTTCTTTGTGTATATGAAGCAAGTACTTTTGCTGCCCTGCCTGTCGGAGCCAAAAGGACAGAACGGAATTTTAATTGATGCAAGCCCCTGGAAAGTGCATTGATCATAGAAGTTTTTCCGGTTCCTGCATATCCGTTGACCAGCAATATCTCATGAGCGCCTTTATTCATGATGAATGAAGCGCATACGTCCATTAATTTTTCCTGATCAGGTGTAGCAGGATAATTTAATTGATCGTGAATCGTTTTAGAAATAAAATCTTTTAACATATAATTTAAACCAATATCTCAAATATAAAAATATATTTTTATTATTTTTGTTTCGCAAATGAATTTTTGAAAAATACTATAATAATTAAATTTAGTATATGATTTTCTTTTTTGATTATACAATACAAAAATAAAAGAATAAACAATGAAAACAATCACACAGATTATTTTAGGAGTCGTCATAATTTTATTGGGTTATTTGCTCGTTGACAGTATCATGAAACCTATTAATTTCAACCGCGTGAAGAAGCAACGATATGAAGCCACTATAGAGCGATTAAAAGATATACGAAAAGCCCAGGTAGCATTCAAGTCGCGCTACGGGCGCTACACAGGTAGTTTTGATACCTTAATTGATTTTGTACGAAGCGATTCCTTTAAAGTAGTAAGGGCCATTGGTGTAGTTCCGGATACATTAACAGAAAAGCAAGCATTAGAAAAAGGAATTATAACAAGAGACACCACCAAAATAAGTGTGTTTGACTCCCTTTTCTTCGCAGGTTATCCTTTGGATTCATTGAGATATGTACCATACGTTGCTCCTGCTCAATTTAAAATGGGAGCCGGTATCGTTGAAACGGAATCCAATGTAAAAGTGAATGTTTTTGAAGCAGCAGTTCATAATAATATGTTACTTAAAGGGCTGGATAAACAGTTAATCATTAATTTAAATAAAGAAAGGGAAGACATCACCGGATTTCCCGGCTTAAAGGTTGGATCATTAGAAAAAACAACCAATAACGCAGGAAACTGGGAATAATTTCATGCATCAGTTTGCATTTAAAGACGAAACATTTGATATTAACCAGAGTTCTACTTATATTCTTACCATTCAGGCCGGAGAAGAAGGAGTAGTGTATTGTATTTTTGACACAGTACGGAACAAGTACATTGTGTTAACAAACCATCCTATTGAAGAAGAATTGTCTAAAGAAGTCTATTATGAAAAAATTGAAGAAATATTTAAGAATGATGAACTTTTTCATAATCAGTATAAGTCGGTGAACGTTATCATCATCAACAGAAAAACAACACTTGTACCTTCTGCTTTTTTTCAAAAAGATCAGTTAAAATCATTGATGGATTTTAATATCGGGATTGATGATCTGGATGAAATTCACTATAATCATATTGAACACATTGATGCATATAATGTGTTCACGATTCCAAATCGTTTGGCCAATGAGATTGTAGAACTATTTTCACGAGTCAATTTTTTTCATCAGGCAACACCATTGCTTGTGGATATTCCAAAAATGATCACAGCACATAAGCAAACAAGGGTGTTTGTGCATATATACCGCAACATGTATGATATCGCTGTGGTACAGAATGGAAAATTTATGCTGTACAATAATTTTAAATTTTCCAATGAAAATGACCTAGTATATTATATCCTTCATGTTTATAAACAATTGAAACTTGATCCTTTGGTGCATGAATTGATCGTATCAGGCGAAATGCCACAACAATCCGTTCATGCAAAAAATTTGAATCTATTTATAGAAAATTTGATTTACAGGGAACCAGACCATAATTATTTATACAGCTATACATTTAAAAAAATAGACTCATATTATTATACTAATCTGTTTAATTTAATGCATTGCGTATAATCGGGGGGACACACAAAGGAAGAATGATTCATTTGCCGGCACATTTTAATGCACGGCCAACGACAGATATTGCAAAAGAAGGATTATTCAATATTTTAAATAATTATTTTGACTTTGAACAACTGGATGTGTTAGATCTCTTTTCCGGAACAGGGAGTATTGGTTTTGAATTTGCTTCGCGCGGGGCAAATTCAATTCTGGCAATAGAACAAAATGGGAAGCTGTTTTCATTTATCAAAAAAAACATTGAACAACTCGGATTTACTCAAATTACTCCTGTTAAAACCGATGTTTTCAGGTATATTCCCAAAAGTGAAACCCAATTCCATATCATTTTTGCAGACCCTCCGTATCATTTAAAGACATTGGATCAAATTCCACACCGTGTATTTGAAAATAATCTTTTGAAAAAAGGAGGATGGTTGATTTTAGAACATCCGGGGGAGCATCATTTTGAAGACTTTCCTTATTTCTTAAAAACAAAAAAATATGGAAGCGTGCATTTTAGTTTTTTTGAATACAATGAATAATATTCTTTCAATATATTTTTAAAGGGATTTAAAAATGTAGACTGGGAAGATATGGCCTTTCATGACCCATATATTTATATCGGGGATTTTGGGAACAATGCAAATAAACGGAAAGATTTACAAATCATCAAATATCATGTTACATCAGAGGATAGCGAAATTATACATTTTTCTTTTCCGGATCAAACAGCTTTTCCTCCTAATGAGAAAAAGTTAATGAATTATGATTGTGAAGCCATGATTTGGTATGACAGCACGTTGGTTGTTTTTTCCAAATCCAAAAAAAACAAACAACCTGTTTCTGCTTACCGTGTTCCGGACCAACCAGGCGATTATATTGCTGAAAAGATGATGGATATCCCTTTAAAAGGAAAAGTAACAGGAGCATCATATAACCAGGAGCAAAATTTATTGTATATACTTACCTATGGAAAAATAATGGCTTATAAAATACTTCAGGAACAAGATCGTATAAATTTGAATCCTGTATATTGCAAAAAATTTATTCGGACCAAACAATCCGAAGCCATTACTGCTGAACCGCATGGTAATCTTGTTATTACCAATGAGCAACGAAATGTATATGTATTTACTCCCAAGAAAAAATAATCGTGGTAACAGAAAAAAATGGGTAATAAAATGTTTAGTTCATTTTTTTACCATAAATTTGTTCTGTTATAATAATAAATCATTCATTAAATCACGGTAAATTATGAAAAAGATAGTGCTCCTTATTATTGTTTCCATGACATTATTGCATATGAGTGCGCAAACGCAGGAAGAACTTAATCAAGGTGTCAGCCGGTTCTTTCAAATTTCATTGGTAACCGTTGATACGGGTACCTGGAAAAATATGGTTGTGTGGCAAAAGATAGATCCACAGAGAGTTATTGATACCGTTCCGGAGCTTACCGATTTTCAGATACATGATTATTTTGTCATGCGGTATGATTCTGCAAGTGATACATATTTTGAAATAGGAACAGTGCCTTATGCCGATTTAAGTGTGTTTATAGATGTAAATTTATCACCGGCGCAACGGGCTTATAAATACAAGATTAAAGCTGCTGTTTCGTATACCATTGATGCCGGAGGTTTCCCTGTCACATGGAATGATACAACACTTTCGGATTCTTGCAGATATCATAAAACATTATTCATTGATAAAGAGATAAAGGGTGATACATTGGAGCTTGATATTGATCCGTACCAGGTAGAAAATTTCGATATGACCGATTTTCTTGATACATTAAAAGTAAAGGTATACCGGCATACCGATTCAACACAAATATTAAATCATCTTTATGATAGTGTATATTATTTGATGGGAGACACCTTATTTCAATACAGTGACCCGGATACTACAGCAAATGATAGTGGATACTATTATCTTGGCATTGTAGAATTGAATGATACCATAGACCCTAATGAGATGTTTAATTTAAAAGCCAGTGGAGGCCCCTTCAGTCGCTCTATTTCAAATTTGGAAGACAACCGCCTGAAAGAAAATCCTACGATTATTCAACAAATCAATAATCAGGATATAACACTGGAAATATCTCCTAATCCTGTTGCATCAAAAGCCACTATTGCTTACAGCATACCTGCAAAAGGATTGGTCAGGCTTTCTTTGTATTCTGCAGAAGGAAGAAAAATAAGGGATATAGTACATAAGGTACAAGCAAAGGGACAATACTCCAAAGAAGTCTCCAACACAACACTTGGTGCAGTTCCGGGCATCAATTACCTGGTGCTTTCATTCAATGAAAACCAACAGGTGAAAAAAATAATTCAATTAAAAGAATAATTTTTTTAAAAATCTGTTTTTTTAGTTAAAAAATACATTATTTTTGCGTCGGAAATTGAGAGTTAGGGTTTACTTAATTCTCAATCATCAGGTCCGGTAGTTCAGTTTGGTTAGAATGCATGCCTGTCACGCATGAGGTCGCGAGTTCGAGTCTCGTCCGGACCGCTTTTTTAAAGCAATTAATTCGTTACAACGTTAATATAAACCTTAAAAATCATTAGCTCTTTGTAGATGAGCACTATCCTATTAATCATAAGCATTGTGTTGATCCTTGTCGGGATCATAGGTTGCATATTACCTGTCTTGCCAGGTCCGCCCATTAGTTATGCCGGCCTTTTGCTTATTCATCTCTCCGAGAAATGGCAGTTTTCTTCCCGATTACTTATTATATTGGCATTGCTAACCATTGTTGTTACGGTTCTCGATTATGTGATTCCGGTCTGGGGTACTAAACGCTTTGGTGGATCTAAGGCAGGGATCAGAGGGTCAACGGCCGGACTTATACTAGGCCTTTTTTTTGCCCCCTTTGGCCTTATTATCGGCCCTTTTATCGGAGCTGTAATAGGTGAGTTGATTGTTAGAAATGATATGAGCACTGCCATACGTTCCGGAATAGGATCCTTTGTCGGATTTCTCATGGGCACAGGAATGAAATTAGCTACAAGCGGGGTTATAGCATTTTATTTTTTCAGAGAAATTATTTAGTGTCTGTCCATAAAGTAAAATCCGTTGTATTGTTCTCCTATCAAGATTTCTTCCTGATCCCTACCGGCAGATTCATCAACTTTTTTAACCATCCATAGTAAAGAGAGACATACATGATGATTGTAAACACCCACACCAT
>CAZJWE010000101.1:0-11720 GCA_964549265.1 uncultured Bacteroidales bacterium
ATTTTCAACCACATTTTCAACTATATTTAAACAGTATTTTAGATCCTGTATAAATATTTAACCACTAAAATAAGGGTAGTACCTTTTATTTATTAATAACTCAAAATCAATAGAATTATTGGATTGTCCTACAAAAAATAAGATTATTTATTATTAATTCTCCATAAGCATTTATATTTGTGGTAAAAAAAACACCCATGCATTCGGAAATGCAATATTAATTTTTACATATTATCTTAAATTTTATCGTATGGCTTTTGATATACAAATGATTGAAACGGTTTATGCTAACTTTTCAGAAAAAGTAGCACAGGCCTCCAAATTAACCGGTCGTCCTCTTACAATGACAGAAAAGGTGTTGTATGCACATTTAATAAATATGCCCTCTGAACCGGGTAAACGCGGTGTTGATTATATGAATTTTCAGCCCGACCGGGTTGCAATGCAGGATGCTACGGCTCAAATGGCACTTTTACAGTTCATGCATGCCGGCAAAGACCGGGCAGCTGTGCCTTCAACAGTGCATTGCGACCACTTGATTGTGGCAGATGAAGGAGCAGAAAAGGATTTGATATGCGGCAAGGAGATGAATAAAGAAGTATATGATTTTTTAAGTTCAGTAGCCAAAAAGTACGGTATTGGCTTTTGGGGGCCCGGCGCAGGAATCATACACCAGGTATTGCTGGAAAATTATGTTTTTCCGGGAGGTATGATGATTGGAACAGACTCGCATACCGTGAATGCAGGTGGACTGGGCATGATAGCAATTGGAGTTGGCGGTGCTGATGCGGTTGATGTTATGGCAGGAATGCCCTGGGAATTGAAATTACCTAAACTGATTGGTGTTCATTTAAAAGGTTCATTAAAAGGATGGACATCCTCAAAAGATATCATATTAAAAATTGCAGAAATATTAACCGTAAAAGGTGGTACAGGTTGTATTCTTGAATATTTTGGCGAAGGGGCTGAGAATATTTCGTGCACCGGTAAAGCCACTGTTTGCAACATGGGGGCAGAAGTGGGCGCCACCACATCTGTATTTGGGTATGATGATAAAATGGCTGAATATCTGAGAGCTACCAACAGGCAGGATGTAGCTGACCAGGCGGATAAAATTAAAAAAGACCTGACAGCAGACCCCGAAGTGTATGAAAATCCTGAAAAATGGTTTGACCAGGTGATTGAAATTGACCTTGACCAGTTGGAGCCCTATCTCAACGGCCCTTTTTCGCCCGACAGAGCATGGCCGGTATCTTCTTTTGCACAGGCAGTCAAAGAAAACAATTATCCCGAACAATTATCTGCCAGCCTGATAGGCTCATGCACCAATTCATCGTATGAAGATATTTCGCGTGCAGTTTCCATAATAGTCCAGGCAAAAGAAAAAGGCCTTCCGCTTCGTTCGGAATATATTATAACACCCGGATCGGAAATGATCAGGAAGAAAATTGAAGAAGACGGCCTTTTAAAGGTTTTTGAAGATGCAGGAGCTAAAGTTGTTGCCAATGCTTGCGGCCCCTGTATAGGACAATGGAAACGAAGTGACGTAAAAGAAGGAACCCCAAATTCTATCATTACTTCATTCAACCGGAATTTTGCCAAACGCAATGATGGAAATCCGCATACCCATGCCTTTGTTGGCTCGCCCGAAATGGCTACTATTTATGCAATTGCCGGCAATCTGTTGTTTAACCCTTTAAATGATGAATTGGTTAATGAACAAGGCCAAAAGGTAAGGATTGACCCGCCTGAAGGAAAAGAACTTCCGTCCGGAGGCTTTGAAATCCAGTCAGAAGGATATCAGGCGCCTGCATCAGGTGAACAGGTGGACATAAAGGTAAATCCTGAGTCAGAAAGAATCCAGCTTCTGGAGCCTTTTGATGAATGGGACGGAGAAGACCTAAAGGGACTTAAATTGTTGATTAAAGCAAAAGGGAAATGCACTACAGACCATATATCTATGGCAGGGCCCTGGTTGAAATACAGGGGACATCTTGAAAATATTTCCAACAATCTTTTGATTGGCGCTGAAAACTATTTCAATGAACGCACAAACTATGTAAAAAATGCACTAACAGGTGAATACATGCCTGTCCCCGAAGCTGCCGAATCGTATAAGAAAGCCGGATATGGCTCTGTTATTGTAGCAGATGAAAATTATGGCGAAGGGTCGTCACGTGAACATGCAGCCATGGAACCCCGTTTTATGGGTGTTAGAGCTGTGATTGCCAGGTCGTTTGCCAGGATTCATGAAACCAACCTGAAAAAACAGGGTATACTGGCATTAACTTTTTCAGATAAATCTGATTATGATAAAATCCTTGAAGATGATACGATTGATATCAAAGGGGTAAATGAATTTTCACCAGGCCAGCCTTTAACCATCCTACTGCATCATGTTGATGAAACAAAAGATGAAATAAAAGCCAATCATACTTACAATGAAAACCAGATAGAATGGTTTAAGTCAGGTTCTGCATTGAATATGATTCGAAAGATGAATCAATAATGCCATACGTGATGGTGATGGGATGATTTGTTGATTGAGTGATTGTGGGGTGAATAGTTTAGTAGTTTAGTAGTTTAATAGTTTAGTAGTTTAGTAGTTGAGTAGTTGAGAGTTGAGTAGTTGAGAGTTGAGTAGTTGAGAGTTGAGTAGTTGGATATGTGTTTTGGGTTTGGGTTTTGCTTTACAAGTATATAACCTGTTTGCTTTCAGCTTTTTATACTTTTAACAAAATAAAATGTCTTTACATATTATTCACTGGCTTGAAAAAAATCAACAACCGTGTCCTGTTAAAGAGATCACCGGATTTCAATGTCCCGGATGTGGTATGCAAAGTGCTTTTATAGCATTAATCAAAGGAAATATTGTTGAAAGTATTATGCTTTACCCTCCATTGACTCCAATCATGGTGATGATTGCTGTATTAGTCCTTCATCTGGTTTTTAACCTGAAAAATGGTGCATTAATTCTTAAAAATCTCTTTATTTTTTCAGTTGTGCTGATTGTTTTTAATTATATTTATAATCTTATTTTTCAATAAAACAGAAGCCATGGAAGATCAAAAAACAAGTATATCTGATGTTTTTATCAATACCGTGGGATCAGCTTAGTACATGTGGATCGGCTTTATAAAAACAATATATATGTCTTTAATTTCAGATAAAAAGATGAGGGGTACTATGAGCCTACAGGAACGTATGAATGCATTCATTGAATTGGGTGCTTTTTTAAAGCAATTTGCGGATGACAGGGAAACCAACAATGGCCATTTTCTGAATGAGGATCATTATGAAGCATTTAAAGAGGTGTTAATCAAGGCAGAAAACCTCAATCCCTGGTTTACACAAGACAATCTCCGGCATGCAATCCATGCAATATGCCATCTTATTTCTGAACAAAATATTACAACATGGTTGTCTAAATACCCCAATATAGAAACAGAACACCCCCCCCGGAATGTCGCTGTAATTATGGCCGGCAATATTCCGTTGGTCGGATTTCATGATATGTTATGTGTCCTTTTATCAGGCCATTGTTTTATTGGCAAATTATCTTCCAAAGATGAAGTATTGCCTGAATATATAGGAAAACTATTGATTGCTATCCAACCGGAGTTCGAGCACATGATATCTTTTGAAAAAGGACAACTCAGAGATTTTGATGCTGTAATCGCAACCGGAAGCAATAATTCTGCCCGTTATTTTGATTATTATTTCAAAAATTACCCGAACATCATCAGGAAAAACAGAAACAGTGTGGCGGTATTGACAGGACAGGAAACCACCGGCCAACTCGACAGGTTAGCCCAGGATGTTTGGTTGTATTTCGGATTGGGATGCAGGAATGTGTCTAAGATATATGTTCCTGATGGATACGACTTTATTGTGTTGTTTGAGGCTTTTGAGAAGTATAATGACCTGAGTTTGCATAATAAATACATGAATAATTATCAATACCATAAGGCCATATTTCTTCTGAATATGACACCTCATAAAGACAATGGCTTTTTAATTGTAAAAGAAGATGAAAGCATTGCATCACCTGTGGGAAGTTTATTTTATCAATACTATAATTCCAAAGAACAACTTGAAAAATATTTGCAAGACAATGAGCAGGCAATTCAATGTATTGTAACAGATGATCCGGGTTTTACAGAAGCAGTTTCTTTTGGGCAAACCCAATGGCCACAGCCCTGGGATTATGCTGATAATATTGATACCATACAATTTTTGAAGAATCTATAACGAAGACAAGAATTATGATCTATAAATTCAGGATGATATCAAATGAGATAGGAGAGTTTTTTAGGGATTTTGAGTTGAAAGATGATCAGAATTTTTATGATTTCCACCGCGCCATTCAGTCGGAATTGGATTATGACGAAAAACAAATGGCATCTTTTTTCCTGACTAATGAGAACTGGGAAAAAATTGAAGAGATTAGCCTGTTTGAGATGACCGACCCGGATGACGGAACGTCTAATTCAATCAGGATGGACCAGGCTATACTGTCAGAATATATCAATCAACAAGGACAACAGTTATTATATGAATTTGATTTTTTTCTTGAAAGAGCCTATTTTATCAAGCTTGTAGATATTTATGAAGAAGAACCTTTGTTAGAATATCCACTTTGCATGGACCGGAGAGGCGATCCGCCTGATCAAATCATAATAAAAAACAATTATACAGGAGATTTTTTATCGGATGACTAATACATTGGTGGTGATTGTTGGCCCCACTGCTATAGGAAAAACAAGCGTGAGCATTAAAATTGCCGAAGCATTGAATACTGAAATTATTTCAGCTGATTCACGGCAGATATACAGCGAATTAAGCATAGGGACAGCTGTTCCTTCTGAAGAAGAATTGCTTCGTGTGCCCCATCATTGCATTCAGACCCAATCCATTTATGATTATTACAATGCCAGCATGTTTGAAGAAGAGGTATTAGCCATCCTTAAATCATTGTTTCAAAACCATACCAAGATTATTATGACAGGTGGTTCCGGGTTGTATATAAAGGCGGTTTGCGAAGGCATTGATGAATTGCCACGAATTGATATGGCAGTGCGTGAACAGCTGATCAGGAAATATGAAACAGAAGGGGTGGAGTCGTTAAGGTTTATGCTTCGCACCGTAGACCCTGAATATTATAAACAGGCAGATTTGAGAAATCCGAAACGACTGTTAAAAGCGCTCGAAGTTTCTGTGATGACCGGAAAGCCTTATTCTTCATTTCTTACGAATGAGAAAAAAAAGCGGCCTTTTAATATACTTAAAATCGGATTGAACATGGAACGAGCATTGCTTTATGAGCGGATTAATCAACGGGTAGACCAAATGATGAAAATGGGGCTGGAAGAAGAAGCCCGGAGTGTTTATGATGTTTTCAAAAAGAAAAAGCTGAATGCACTCAATACAGTAGGTTATAAAGAATTGTTTAAATATTTCGACGGCGTTCATTCAAAGGAGACTGCTATTGAGCTTATCAAGCGAAACACACGGAGGTATGCCAGAAAACAACTCACCTGGTTTTCAAAAGACACGGATATTAACTGGTTTAATCCAGGTGAAATACAACAGATGATTGAGTTTGTGGAGACGGATGTTTTATAGAATTTAGAATTTAGAAGTTAGAATTTAGAAGTTAGAATTTAGAAGTTAGAAGTTAGAAGTTAGAAGTTAGAAGTCACCATTAATAATTCCACATTAATCATTCTAAATGTATTTCGCCATTTTTTCCATTAATTCGCTTTTATTGATTGGTTTAGAAATATAATCATCGCATCCGGCATTGATGCTTTTTGTTTTGTCTTCTTCCAAAACATGGGCAGTTTGAGCGATAATCGGGATGTTTTTCCTGAAACTTTTAATTTTCTGTGTAGCTGTATAACCATCCATTTCTGGTAATTGGATATCCATCAACACCAGGTCAATATCATTTTTTTTACAAATTTCAATAGCTTTCAACCCATCCACCGCATGGATGGTATTTGCTTTGTACTTTGTTAATATTGTATTAAGAAAAAGATAGCTTGAGAAGTCGTCTTCTACGATTAATATTGTATGATGTTCCAGGTTGAATTTGTCTCCTTCTGTGTTCATTTATTTTTGCTGTTTTTTTATATTATTATTCAATGTAAAATAAAATGTTGTCCCTTTGTTTTCTTTGGATTTCACCCAAATTTCACCATTTAACAGTTTAATCAGTTCTTTAGAAAGGGCCAGTCCCAACCCGGCACCACCGAATGACCTTGTATAGCCTTCTTCGCCCTGACGGAATCTGTTGAATATTATGGTTTGTTTTTCTTCTGAGATTCCTATCCCGGTGTCTTTAACATAAAAAAGCAAACTACCATCTTTATTTGGTTGATAACCAATGTTTATGCTTCCTTTTTTGGTGTATTTTAATGCATTGCTTGTGAGGTTTTTAAAAACCTGTTTAAGTTTATACGGATCGGTTGTTGTTTTGATTTTTCTTCGTAATTGTATCTTAGGTTTATCTAACATTATTTTAATATCTTTTTTGCCTGCTTCGTTTTTTGTTTGTTCAAGTTCTTTGAGCATTTCAGTCAAAAAATCTTTCAATATAATTTCTTCCGGAGATATATGGAGTTGTTTCGAATCAATTTTCGACAATTCAATAATATTGTTGATGATGTCCAGTAAATATTTTGCTCTTTCATTGATTATATCTATGAATTTGGTGCGTTCTTCTTTTGAGGTATCACGTTCTTTTAATAATGCTGCAAATCCAAGAATTCCGTTCAGTGGTGTTCTGACTTCATGGCTCATGTTTGAAAGGAATGAGGATTTAAGTTTGTCAGATTCTTCGGCTTTATGTTTGGCCTGAAATAATTCGTATTCAATTTTTTTACGGTCTGTTATGTCAACTGCTATACCTCTAAGGCCGTTGAATCCCTTTTGATTGATAACAGGACGGGAGTATACCAGTACCGGTATTGAATGGCCTTTTTTATGAATGAGGGAATACTCATGGGGTGAAATGCTATGATTGCGTTTGCTTGTTATCAGACTGTCTGTTTGCTGCTGAGGGTTTTCAGGACTTAAAAGTGTTGATAAGTTTATTTTTTTGCTGATGTCGTCATGTGAGTAATCGGTAGATTCCAATCCATAGCGGTTAATGTAGACTATGTTTAAATCTTTATCCGTTTCAAATATTGTTTGGGGTATGATGTCGGCAAATTCGATGAAACGTTGTTTGTTTTGAATAAGTTCATCTTCGGCTTTTTTTCTTAATGTAATGTTTCGAATGATCATGAATAAGGTGTCTTCTCCAAAAGGTGCTATGCGTGCCTCATAATATTTATTTTCATTATCAAGAATGTTGAAATGAAAACTTTGTGTGTGTTTTTTGGTTAATGCTTTTTGAATGTTTTTTTGTGTTATTTCGAATATCTCAGAAGATAAGACATCCCGGATGTTTTGGCCGGGGAGTTTATGAATGGGTGCGAAAAAATATTTTTCAGTATTTGATTGACTGTCAATAAAATCACCATCTTTGTTGAGAATAAACATGATATCGGGAATAGCTTTCAGGAATGCTTCGTCACGTTCGCGTATTTTTCGTATGGCTTCTTCTGCCTGTACTTGTTCTGTGATATCACGGGTCATTTCAATAGCACCTATAACAATCCCGGTGTCATTTTTTACAGGCCTGCTTTTGACGAACCAAACCCGGTTATCATTCGTGGTGATTTTTTCAAAAGTGATTTGGCCGGTTTCTATGCTCTTGATAACAGGGCATTTATCGCATCTTTTGTCTTGTTTGTTCCATAATTGAAAACAATATTTTCCTTCAATATTTTTGGGCTTTTCTCCTATGGATGCTGCGGCAGCCTTATTTGCCCTGATTACCTTACCATCCTTGTCTTGCAAAACAACATGTTCTTCCATCATATCAATGACCTCAGTAATGAAAAAACTGTTTTCCAGTATATCCTGCTGTAATTCATTTATTTTTGTCTCTACTTGATTATAAGAAGATTGTTGTTCTGTTTGGGTATTGTTATAATCATTGTTGTGAGGTGTTTTAGGGCTTCCGTTTTTATTCATCTGAATTTCAGTAGTTAATGTATCAATATATAAGGAGTTACGTTAATATACAAATTTAATTTTTTTTTTAATGAAAAATATTTTCTTTGACTGAACGTGATGATGTGTTGAGTTAATTGAGTAATTGTGGGTTGAATGGTTTAAACGTTGAGGAATTATTGGGGGTGAGTGGTTGTATACTTTGAGCTTTCAGCTCATCACCAAGCACTCTGTCCTTAGCTCCCAGTATTATTTATTGTACCTTTGAGTTTAATGCACAACGTAGCTTTCAGCTCATCTACTGAGCACCAAGCTAACTGCCTACTGCCACTGCCTACTGTTTCGCCTGATTCGCAACCTCTTGCTGTGCTTTTTTAATTTCATCTTCATTTCCTAAATAATAATGTTTTTCAGGCTTTAATGATTCATCCAATTCATAGATCAATGGAATACCTGTTGGAATGTTTAATTTAGGTATTTCTTCATCAGATATATTGTCGAGGTATTTTACAAGTGCTCTGAGGCTATTACCGTGAGCAGCAATAATAATCCTGCTTCCTCTTTTTAATTCGGGAACAATCCGTTCGTGCCAGTATGGAAGAAACCGTTCTACCGTGTCTTTGAGGCATTCTGTGAGCGGTAATTCATCTTTAGGGATGTGTTGATACATCCGTTGATTTCCGGGATACCGTTCATCATCTTCTGTTAAAGCGGGAGGCCTCACATCATAGCTTCTCCGCCATTGGTGAACCACATCGTCGCCTTCGCGTTTGGCGGTTTCTTTCTTGGACAATCCCTGCAATGCGCCATAATGCCGCTCATTCAGCCGCCAGGAACGTTCAACAGGTATCCACATCTGGTCCATCTCATCCATCACTATCCATAGCGTACGGATGGCTCTTTTTTGGAACGATGTAAACGCATTATCAAATTCAAACCCTTTTTCATTCAATATCTTTCCTGCTGCTTTAGCCTCTTCTATGCCTTTTTCTGTCAGGTCAACATCTGTCCAACCTGTAAATTTTCCTTCTTTATTCCAGGTGCTTTCACCGTGTCTTAATAATACGAGTTTATGCATGGTGTTGGTTGATTTAGTTGTTTGAGTAATTGAGTTGATTGGGTTTGGGTTTTAATTAACCGTTAACCATTAACCATTAATGATTCAACTTTTCACTTTTGCGCTTCTACAAAACATGGCTTGCCTTTGTTCCGGTTGCATTTTTCAGGGTCTTTCGTGCACCGGTAGCAAATTTCATTTTGTATCATTTGGTCTCCCTTTGCGTATGACGTAATGTTCTTCATCGTTGTTTCGGCAATATTGTGCAATGCTTCGCGTGTAAAAAAGCCCTGGTGTGAGGTAATGATTACATTGTTGAATGTAAGGAGCCTGGCCAACACATCGTCGGTAAGGATTTGTTGAGAGAAATCTTCAAAAAAGTAAGCATTTTCTTCTTCATATACATCCAACCCGGCAGAACCGATTTTACCCTTTTTCAATGCCTCAATCAGGTCTGTAGTTTTAATCAGCTTACCCCTTCCTGTATTGATGAGCATGACTGTATCTTTCATCTTATCAATAGTTTCTTTATTGATAAGATATTCCGTTTCTTTGGTAAGGGGGCAATTCAGCGATATGATATCGGACTGTTTAAATAAGTCATCCAATTCCACATATTCGCATCCTGTTTCGTTTGCAAATGCTTCATCGGGGTAAACATCATAGGTCAACAGCCGCATTCCAAACCCTTTTAGAATTTTAACCAATTCTTTTCCAATTTTTCCGGTTCCTATTACTCCTGCTGTTTTGCCTTTCATGTCAAATCCCATCAGGCCTGTTAATGAAAAATTGGAGTCGCGTGTGCGGTAATAAGCCCGGTGTATCTTTCTATTAAGTGTCAACATCAAGGCAACTGAATGTTCGGCTATGGCAGCAGGCGAATATGCCGGTACGCGTACTACATGAATCTTATATTTGTATGCCGCTTTAAAGTCAACGTTGTTGATCCCGGCGCTTCTCAATGCTATGAGTTTTACTCCGTTTTCATGCAGTTCTTTCATCATGTTTTCATCAACAATATCATTGACAAATATGCAGATGACATCAAATTCTTTTGTCAGCAGTATATTCTCAGGTGTTAAATGAAACTTATAAAAGGTTACATCATACCCGTGATCTTTATTAATTTCATCAAATACTTCCCTGTCATACGGTTTGGTATCGAAAAAGGCTATTTTGGGTTTGTGTGTCATATCGAAATTGATTTTTATTTATTCATTAAAATAAAAGTTATTCAATGAAAAGCAAAATCTATTCCAAACCGGCATAATATTTCATGAATTGCACTCTTTCAAATGCAGCAGGATTTTTTGATTTGCCATAATTCACTTTGCCTCTGAATTCTGAAAGGTTTTCATAGGTATGTTTATTCATCCATTGTTTTATACTATTGAGTATGGTTTGGATATGTTCGGGCCCGTTTTGATATATGGCAGATACCACCTGCACTGCTTTTGCTCCTGCAAGAATTTGTTTTATGACACCGGCGCCGCTATGGACTCCTGTGGATGCTGCTATGTCTTTTTCAATTTTACCTGACATGAGAGCAACCCATCTCAGGGATGTAGAAATCTCTTCCGGCTGGCTGTAAATATTCGATGAAATAATATCATAATTATCCAGGTCTATATCGGGGTTGTACAATCTGTTAAACAACACAAAACCGCTCACTTCATCCATCCAGCTGAGTTCTGTTATGAGTTTTGCCAGTCCGCCCGAATATTGGCTTATTTTCAATGCAATCGGCAGTAAAGTATTCCCGCCTGCTATTTGTGCTATTTCAAAATGCATTTTATCTGTTTCATTACTGCTGAGTGTTTCATCCGAAGGAAGAAGGGCAATATTGAGTTCGAGGGCATCGGCGCCCGCACTTTCGATCCGTTTGGCAAATGTTGACCATTCGTAACCGGACATGCAGTTGATGCTTGCAATGATTGGAATGTCTACTTGTTTTTTAGCTTCGCTGATGAGCTTGAGATATTCATCCAGTGAATGCTTGCGGACGTATCTGCTGATCAAATCATATGATTCGGTGTAATTTGTTAAGTCTGCATTGATTGAGTCTTTGATCTCTGCAATGATCTGTTCTTCAAAAAGTGATTTTAAAACCACTGCACCTGCTCCGTTTTTTTCCAATTCTTTTATTTTGTCAACCGAATTGGTTAAGCCGGAACTACCAATGATGACCGGGTTTTTTAACTCAAGGCCTAAATAATGGGTTGTTAAATTTTCCATGATGATTCAAAGTCTTATATCTGTTTTATTACGCTTGTATATAAAAAAACCGTTTCCCTGTTGAAATCACAGGAAAACGGTATTAAACACCATTTAATCAATTGGTTCAAATTCCTCTTTCCCTACTCCACAATCGGGGCATACCCAATCGTCCGGAGTATCTTTTAAATCTGTTCCGGGATCTACTCCCTGGTCGGGGTCTCCTTTTTCAGGGTCATAAATATACCCACATACCTGACATTCATACTTTTTCATAAAAATATTTTTTTAATGTTAAAATAAAATATAGAACCTTAATTATAGTCGGTCTATAAATTCAAGTGTTTGGATCATAATGTTCGATAACGAGGCTTGCGCAGCCCCA
>CAZJWE010000102.1:0-11688 GCA_964549265.1 uncultured Bacteroidales bacterium
TTTTTTACGCTGTCTTCACCGGATGGGTGCCCGGCTGCGGAGTCTCATGCACAAGATTCCCCCAAAATGTTTGTGTTATATTTTTGTCATGGGTTTGTGATGTTGTGTTGAATTATCGAATACCCATAAGCTTATGCAGCACTTCGCTTTCAACTTTCAACTTTCAACTTTCAACTCTTTTGGGCTCCGAATTTTGTTGGATGTTCTTAAAGAATAGATGTATTAATCAATAAAAAAAGCCCGCTCAGATGAACTGCACGGGCTTTTTTTGTTATTACTGATATTTAAGCCATTACCAGTTCATAATATTCATATAATCATATTCTTCCGGATTCTTCAAATATTTACTTGCTTCATCAAAATCATCAGGTGTTAAGTATTGAACATTTTTTGTAAGCACTGTTTGCACCTGCTCAGAGTCAATATTAACTAATCGTGGTTTAATTTTTCCATTTTCATCAGCTACATCTTTTAGATATAATGGAGAAACTGAACCCAGATGATCAACAGTTACCATACAACCTGTATGGTTTTCTTCAAATAATTTTTGCACTCCTGTTCCAAGCAACGTAGCATATTTTAAGTCGTATGCAATGGGGCGTGCACATCTGAATTCATATCCGAGTTCTACAGGCCGGCTTTTGATTTTAATGCCTTCTTTTTTGAGTTGTTCCTGTACTAAAATATTAAATATATGAGCCTTGCTCACATTTCCCAGTTCAGGATGTCCATGCTCATCGTATGTGAAGTTGATACCACTGTTTTTGATCTCATCTTCTGTGATGAAATGGAATACACCTTCACTTACCATTGCACAGCCATAATCAATACCCATGATTTTTCGCTTGATCATAGCAGAAATAATGATCTTTACAATAGGATCAAAGCCTATTTTAGTTTTGTTAAACATTTCAGGAATCACAATCATTGGGTAATGGCATGCAGTACCCATGCCAAAAGCCAAATGTCCGGCCTCACGGCCCATTGCAGAAACAACGAACCAGTTGCCACTTGTTCTGGCATCTTCATATACTGTAGAAGCTAATTTAACTCCTTCTTCTTTGGCTGTTTGGTATCCAAAAGTAGGAATGCCTTCTGTTAATGGAAGGTCATTATCTATTGTTTTGGGAACATGAATGTTTTTAACATCAACATTGTTTTTTTGCAAATACGCGGCAAGCCTTGTTGCAGTGGAAGCAGTATCATCGCCACCGATGGTTACCAATAATTTTACATTGTTATCTTTAAAAAAGTCAGGTTTAAATTCATTATCTTTGGGTTTGTACCTGCTCATGCGTAAGGCTGAACCACCTCTTGTTAAAATGTCATCAGCAAATCTGAAATTCAGGTACTCAATGTTTGGTTCACCTGCAAAAATGCCTCCGTATCCACCATGGATGCCAATGACATCATACCCTTCACGTAAAAAAGCCTTTGTTACAGAGCTAATCACAGTATTAATCCCTGGAGCCGGTCCTCCGGCGCATAGTATAGCTATCGATTCTTTCATTTAAAAGATTTTTAAAATTAAACAAAAATATATTTGAGAGCTTAAAAATATAAAATTCATTCAAATTGTTCTATATTAAATGTGTTAATTTATATGGCACTACCCTTATTTTAATGGTTAAATATTTTTACAGGACCTAAAATACTGTTTAAATATATATAAACAAATTGCAAGTTACCATTAAATTCGTGGTAGAACCATTTATATAGAGCCACTATGTTAAACTTAATGTTTGGATCATCATGTTCGTTAACAAGGCTTGCGCAGCTCCAAAATGTGCAGTTTTCTTTGAAGTAAATGAGCAATATTGGAGCAAGCGTAACGAAATTATCGACCATGATAGACAAACAAAAAAAAAAGAGGCGCTTAAAGCCTCTTTTTTTAAAGTGGTGAACCAGCTGAGGTTCGAACTCAGGACCCCATCCTTAAAAGGGATGTGCTCTACCTGCTGAGCTACTGGTTCGGCACAAAAGTAATATCATTAATTGATTCAACCAAAATCTTTGCAAAAAAAATTAACCTTTTTTTTATGTTAAGGCCTGATTTGTTGATTTTGATTTTTTAGAACATTCTTATTTTTATATGTTTACATTGATTTAACCTTTTTTTAACTTTCTTTTAAAAAAAAATAATTTGGCCTGTTTGAATAATCGAGTTTCATGTGTGCAATTAGGATTCTTTTCAATAATTCTATTTAATAATTATAGAATTTAATATTTTTACATTCTTTAACATTAAAAGCATGCAATAAACCAATTCATTAATGAAGGATAAAGTCATTATTATTACAGGTGCATCATCAGGTATAGGACTGGCCTGTGCAAAAGAATTTGCTCAAAAAGGATCCAAAATCGTATTGGCTGCAAGAAATAAAGAGAAATTATCAGAAATTGAACATGATTTTAAAAGAGAAGGTTGTGATGTTTTATGTATTCCCACTGATGTATCTTTAGAAAATGATTGCCATCAATTGATTGAAAAATCAATTCAACATTTCGGGCACATTGATGTATTAATTAATAATGCAGGGATATCTATGCGTGCAACATTTGAAGACTCAGAACTACAAGTCTTAAGCAAATTAATGGATGTAAATTTTTGGGGATGTGTTTTTTGCACAAAATATGCTTTGCCATATTTAATCCAGTCCAAAGGTTCTTTAATCGGCGTAAGTTCTTTGGCAGGCTTTAAAGGATTACCCGGCCGCACCGGGTATTCAGCTTCTAAATTTGCAATGCAGGGATTTCTTGAGACAATCCGCGTAGAAAATTTCAAAAAAGGTTTACACGTGATGATTGCCGCACCGGATTTTACTGCTTCTGAAATCCGAAAAAGGGCACTTACAGCTTGCGGGGAAGAACAAAAGGAGACCCCAAAAGATGAAAATTCTTTAATGACAGCAGAAGAAGTAGCCAGGCAGATATATAAAGGAATTGTAAAACGGAAACGCACAATATTCCTAACTTTTAAAGGAAAAGTCATGGTTTTTTTAAAATGGGTAGCTCCGGGGCTGCTCGACAAGATCACCTATAACACGATGGCTAAAGAACCAAATTCTCCATTAAAATAAAAAATGTTAAACTATATTTTGAATATGAGATATATAATTCTCAAAATAAATTGGTGAATAATGGCAATACAACACTTGCATTCATTGACCGGATTAAGAATAAGCCGCTTAAAGCTCCTTTATATTTTATCAATGAACTAAAAAGGTATTTCTGAAAACTAATCTCGTGAAAATTAATTTTAAAAAAGCTACGTAAGAGGCGAATTTTTGTAGGTCAGTAAATAGTTGCTCTGAAAACAGGGCCTTTGATAGACAGCTCCCATTCTGTTATCAATTCTACCCGAATAGTGAGTTCATGCCCCGGTGGCATATTTTTTATATATCCTTTTACTTTGTCATTGATTTGTTTGCCCCTGTTATATGCTGATATAAAATGACTACCGTATACATAGCCGAATGTAAAACCTGTAACAGTATACCAACTATCAATATCAATAATGTCATCTGTAATATAAATGCCCACACTGTCGCATTGTAACATAAATTGTTTTGAAACTTCTTTCATTCCTCTTGTCTTAACAGTATCTAAGGTAACAATAGGCTCCTGTAAATACAGTGTAGGGAATTTTTCTTCTTTAATTAATACAGTGTCTTGTTCAGTTGCTCTATATAATTGTAATTTAGATGCCCCTTTTGTTTTAGGGATAGAAACAAATGTATTCTCTTCTTTGTAAATTTTGCCATTATCAGTTGTCATTATCAGTTGATCAGCAGGCCCGACATGATTCAATTCAATGACATTGTCAATTCCTATATAAAGGATATTGTTGATGGAATTTGCTGCTAATATGGTGTCACCAGATTTTTCGATAGGTGATTGGCTTAGCACTGTCATATTTCCACAAATAAAAATTATAAATCCCAAAATTACATTTCTACATTTCATAAAATACAGTTTAAATTCAATATGTTATGGCATTTATTAGTTATATTAGTTATGTAGGACACTATTGTAAACAAATATAATTAAAATAAAAGGGATAGAATAATTTTTTTTTGCTATAAGAAAGATTTTATTTTTGTAAAATTGAAACCAAAAATTTAAGTTCATGCCATTAAACATACCAAATAATTTACCGGCGATTGAAGAATTGACAAAAGAGAATATTTTTGTCCTTCGTGAAGAGCGTGCAATACGACAAGATATCAGGCCACTGCAGATTGCCATATTAAATTTAATGCCCATTAAACGTGAGACAGAAACACATATACTCAGGCTTTTATCCAATTCGCCCCTTCAAATAGAGATAGTCCTGCTCAGGACTAAGTCTTATGAACCCAAAAATACCCCTAAAGAGCATTTGGAAGCATTTTATAAAACATTTGATGAAATAAAGAACCAAAAATTTGACGGGATGATCATTACAGGGGCGCCTCTCGAAAAATTTGATTTTGATAAGGTTGACTATTGGCAGGAACTTACAGAGATAATGGAATGGGCTAATGAACAGGTGACTTCTACTATGTATATATGCTGGGCGGCACAGGCCGGATTATATCATCATTACAAAATTCCTAAACTTGTAGTAGAGAAAAAGATTTTTGGTGTATTCGAACACAGGGTGCTGAACAGCAGGGTACCCATTGTAAGAGGTTTTGATGAAGTTTTTCTTGCCCCGCATTCACGCTATTCAACAGTTGCAAAAGAAGATATTAATAAGATTGACCAGCTCGAAATTTTAACTGAATCGGATGATGCAGGAGTGCACATGGTAACAGAACTTTCTGGGAAACATATTTTTATCACCGGTCACTCGGAATATGATCCCATGACGCTTAAAAACGAATACATGCGGGACATTAAAAAAGGAGTTCCCATCCATTTACCTTATAACTATTTTCAAAATGACGACCCTTCCAAACCACCCCTTGTCCGTTGGAAAGGGCATGCACATTTGATGTTTACCAATTGGTTGAACTATTATGTTTATCAAATGACATCATTTGACCAGGCGTATAAGCAGATTATTGATAATTTATGATACTGTAAATCAAAAAAAAATCTGAATGCGTGGTAATTTTATAAGCTAAAACAAACAAATGAAAATTAAATTTTTAGATACTAAAACAATAGGAGAGGTAGAAAACCTTAATCGGATAAGCGAGTTGGGGAAATTTATTAAATATCCAGATACCTCTAAACATGAACTGTCCGTGCGCGTTCAGGATGCAGACATAATCATTACGAATAAAGTCCGTATTGACCGGGAAACAATAGATGCAGCCCCTGATTTAAAACTTATATGTGTAGCTGCAACAGGAGTAAACAATGTGGATTTGGAATATGCCGCTCAAAAAAATATTCCCGTAAAAAATGTGGAAGGATATTCAACGAATAGTGTAGCCCAGTCTACCTTTGCAATGATTCTGTATCTTTTGCATCACCCCGATTATTATAAAGAGTATGTTTTTTCAGGTACATATGCACAAAGTCCGCTTTTTACCCATATAGGCAAACCTTTTTGGGAATTAACCAATAAACGTTTTGGGATTATTGGACTGGGGACGATTGGGAAAAAAGTTGCCCAAATAGCCGAATCATTTGGTTGTGAGGTCGTCTATTATTCTACATCTGGGAAAAATAAAGAACAGCCTTACACGCAATTGTCGCTTGAGGAGCTTTTAAAAACATCTGATATCGTATCCATTCATGCTCCGTTAAATGAACAAACAAAGCATCTTATATCATATCAACAATTATCTCTTATGCAATCGCATGCATTATTGATCAATACAGGCAGAGGTGGCATTGTGATTGAAGCAGACCTGGCACAAGCCATAGATGAACGGATTATAGGCGGTGCTGCGCTTGATGTACTTGTAAACGAACCCATCAATGCTGATAATCCGTTATTGCATGTGAAAAATAAGGACAAACTATTTATTGCCCCCCATATTGCATGGACCAGTAATGAGTCCAGGAAGCTTTTGGCAGATAAACTTTATCAGAACATTGCTGATTTTATAGAAGCATTATAAATATTTTTTTGCTATAAAGTTCCTTAGGTGTGTCAATCACAAGCAAATAAAATCCGTTCGGCAAACTACCCAGGTTTATCCTTTCATGCAACAAGCCATTTGATGATGTGGTCATTTGTTTATCAAAAACTTTGTTTCCGTGAATATTTATCAACCTAACATGCAAGTTTGTCTTATTTTTTAAAAAGGCTTGTATGATAAGTTTATCTCCAGCAATATATGATTTAAGTTGGGTTGATAATTGTGAAGATTGAATAAAAGGTTTTGTATCTTTTTTTAAATAAATTTTATAAAATCCATTTTCTACATTGTTTAAATGATGTTTTTGATATCCATTTGATTCGATAACACAATGATATGTGCTGTCTTTTAAAAGCCTGTAAAAATAACCGGTCGAAGAGTCAGAATAAACGACAGAAAGCTCATCATCGTATCCGGGGATAGAGATTTTTGCCTTTAATGGAATGCCTGTAAGCGAATCTTTAATAACACCCCATATCGCATGGGTTGCATTTGCTAAATAATTAGTCATGCTTTTGTGGTTATATTCCCATAAATCGGGCAGGGCAGAAGGAGAGGGGATTTTGTTGTTATGCATTTCAATGGTTACCTCCCTTCCTTGTTGAATACCGGTGACCCAGTCCTGACGGCCTCCTGATATAGAATACCAATCGTATCCATTTGTAATGCCGTCGTCATATCCTGTCATATAATTTAACGTATCTCTAGCAGCATAACATTGTGCAGTATCTGCATATTCAGCAGAAATTAACTGAAACCATGTATCATCTGCATGTCTTCTTTGCCATGTGTCCCACGGGTAATTTACCACTTCTGTACCACCATGAAAATTGGCACTTAATACAAATTGGTGTTGTTTTATGAAATCCATCATGGCAATATTTTCAGGCTGCCAGGGGTTGCCATCAGGATGTTCTCCATCGTCGGGGTCGGGGAAATTTCTGTTCAGGTCTACATTATTTGCATTAAACCGTTTAGCACCTGATACACTTGAATCGCTTTCAAAATAAGCACCATCGGGATTGGCCAAAGGGTTGATCCATATTTCCAATGTATCAATCAACGATTTAATTGTTTGATTGGTGTCGTATTCATGAAGAAGGTAGTCTATAAATCGCAATGTCACCACATAACAACCGAGTTCATCCCCATGCATTGAAGAAGAATACATGACATCCGGTTCTGTTTCGGATTGATTGACATGATCGCTTATTTTAGCAAATAGCAGGTCGTGCCCATTAATGGATTCACCAATTTTTTTGATTTTACAGATATCGGGAAAACTATCCTGGAATGAATACATCATTTCTACATATTGATTATATGTAGGGTATTGATCCCAACCAGATGATGATTTAAGTTTTTTATGTTGCTTATCAAGATGTTCTCCAGCCGGCGGTAAAATGTAGACGGGCCAACCCTTGTTTTTTATCCTGGTATATTGGCTTTTATTGCAATAAACCCATACAGTATCATGGTTGAGTTTGTCAATTGAACTGATCTTTGATAATTCTTGAATATCTTCTTTATCATAGATGATTACTTTTAGCCTGACTTCACCTCTTTTTTTCAAAATTTCATATGCTTTGTCATTATCAGGCCTTTGGGCAAAACATGAATTCAGTAGCAGGATCAACAGGATAATATAATATACCTTTAAATAAGAGATTATTTTCACTATGCTGAAATTTACAAATAACATTATAAAAATACAGAAAAATTTATTCTTCCTGTCGTTTAAGCTGTTCGTTTTTTCTTATACGGTGCTTTAATATTTTTAGATAGCGCAATGCACGTTTGTCATTATAGTCGGTGTAGGCTTTTGATGCCCATTCAACAGCCTTGTCCAGATCGCCATTGATTTCATTGATAATGGCCATATTATAACAGGCCCTGCCAGCTATTTTAGGATCAGGATTGCTCACTTCCATTTCCCATAATTCCGCAGCACCGTCCCAGTCGCCCGTTTGTGCTCTGCGTTTTGCAACTTTAAAGTTATTGGACCCTCGTACATAATAATCTCTCGAAACCCTGATGCGGTATGGTAAGATACGCAATGCATAGTGATGTCCAATGTCTGTACTCACATCCAATACAGCTTCTTTTCTTCCCATGACAGCCTGTACTGCTTTGAGCGGATTAATGCCTTTGCCGGTTGACAATATCTGTTCATTAATAATATATTCATCACGTATGATTTTATTGACAGGATCATAAATACGCCATCCGGTTTTGATCAGTGTACGGATATTGGCATGATGTTCGACAGCAGGGACTTTCACTCCCATAGGACCGTCAATTTCAATGGGTACCTGTTTGTAATCCACTTTTGTATCTGTATCGTAGAATGATAGCACGAACAAAGCATCAACATTTGTTTCGTTGCAAATACGCTTCACTTCTCCCCAGGAAAGTGCAGAGGGGAAAACACTCATGGCTGACCCTTTTATGTTTGGTTTTGCGATGATTTTTATTTCTTCTAACTTATTATTGTTATTCAATTCATTCAATGCACCATTAATGGAATTTCTTGCTCCTTTTCTGTCGAGATTTTTGCCTTCGACAGAAAAAATTTTATCAATTTTATCAAGATTCTTTTCTGTCTTATCTGTTGGAATACTTCGGTTAACAATGCCTATTTTTTTTATGTCGGAAGGCAGATATACAGGCGCAGGTTCTGTCACACTCATTGTTAACATGTTTGTAGCACTGCATGAGCTGAATAAAATCCCTGAAATGACCAATATTATGCCGGTAAAATGATTAATGTTTTTCATGACGTATTCATTTAATTAATTTACAATAATTTAATACGTTAAAAGGGATAACATGTTACATTTTATTTTAAGTATTTAAAAATTTGTAAATTTGCAAAAAAACACCACATGCCAGAATTCAAAGAAAAATATATAAATCCCTTTACCGATTACGGTTTCAAAAGGCTTTTCGGGGAAGAGCCAAGCAAAAATTTGTTGCTTGACTTTTATTTATTTGGAAATGTCCAAATCCAAACTGACCATTTAAAATTAAAAAATAAACAGATGAATAAATTCGAAAAAGGAATTGTTACTTTAGCTGGTGTAAGTGTATTTATATTTGTAATTGAATCGTTTTGTTGATTTGATAAAGCATTTATCTTTTCTCATATTTTAGCTTTAATTGGTTGAAATAATCAAGAGAATACTTATCCTGATAATCTGTATAGGCTTTAAATGCCCAATCTGCAGCTTTTTTAAGATTGCCCTTAATTTCATGATATAAAGCCATATTATAACAAGCCCTTCCTGCAATTTTTTTGTCTTGGTCTGTTGTATATTGTTTCCATGAATTAGAAGCTGCATCCCAATCGCCGTGTTTTACTTTTTTGCATGCTTTTCTGAAATCATTATTTCCCCTGGTATAATAAAGCCGTTTTACAATTAAAGGATAACGGACTAATCTAAGTACATAATGTTTCCCTATATTGTAATTAATCGTTAAATTTTTTTTTATTTTTTGAATAGCATTGGAAACAGCTTGTCTTATACTCAATGCATGTCCTTTTAATATTATTTCTTCTTGTGTAATATGTTCATCCCTTAATAAACTTTTTTTAGGATCATAAATTCTTATTCCTGCTTTAAAACTGGCACTTATGGTAATGTGATGTTCGATCCCTGAAATTTGTCCATTTTTAGGATGGTCAAAAATGATGTTGATTTGTTTGTAATCAACAATTTCAATCTTAGTTTTATAAAAAGATAATACAAAAATTACATCTACATTTTTTTCATTGCAAATTCGTTCAACCATATCCCATGATATTTCAGGGGGGAATTTATTTAATTTACATTTTTTAATGTCAGTGAGATGTATCTTTTTTACATCTGAAAGTTGTGTGTTTTTTTTTAATTCGTCACATAACCCCTGAATAACTTTTTGACCGCCGTATTGATCAAAATAACGTTCTTGTGTAAATAAGATACTGTCTAAGCCGGATATCAGATTATTGTTTTTGATCCCGTTTCGATTTACTATTCCAATTTTTTTTATGTCTGCAGGAATATTTACAGTTGCCTTTTCTTTAATATTTAAACTAATTATATCAGTAGTGCTGCAGGAACTTAAGAATATGCCATATATTAAAAATAATATAACAGTTTTAATATTCATAGTTGGACGAAACTATTTAGATGAAAAGTAAAGGGGTAAATTTAAAAAAAAAATATTTACTACCTTCTAAGAAAAAAGCAGATTAAATATTAATTTTATGTTAATAATGTTTTCGGTTACAATAAATATGTTTGTGTTTAGATTTAGTCAAATGAAATGGCAGCAGTAAGTGCCAGGACTTTTACAGTGGAAGAAACTGAAAAATATGTAGGAAGCTGGGGCGATCCGGCACGAATGGCTGCCAATTATGCCGGTGTATATGCATCGTCGGATGAACGGAATGATATTATAATCAGGGGAAATAGCCCTATAGGACTCTTATGGCGACTTGATGGACTGAATATACATAACCCAAACCACTTCGGAGCACTTGGCGCTACAGGCGGGCCGATAGCATCTTGAACAATAATCTGCTTACCCGTTCCGATTTTTTTACCGGTGCTTTTCCTGCTGGATACGGAAATGCCATTGCAGGAGTTTTTGATTTGCGGATGCGTAATGGAAATAATGAGCAATATGAATTTCTCGGGCAAGTGGGATTCAACGGCCTTGAAATGGGTGCAGAGGGGCCTTTGTTTTCAAAAAAATCAGATGCTTCGTTTATTGCTAATTACCGTTATTCTACCCTTGAGATCATGAATGCACTGGGGGTAGGTGTTGGCGTGGGAGCTGTTCCCAAATACCAGGATTTTTCATTCAAAATAAATGTTCCATTAAAAAAAGGAAACCTCTCTTTGTTTGGAATTGGTGGAATCAGCGATATTCGTTTTGTAGATACAGCAAATGCTCTCAATCCAGACGGGTCACAATCAACTATGAGTTTAACGATGAGCTGACATTAACTACAGGTTTACATTACCAGCATTTTTTATATAACAACAGCCGGGCATTGGAACCACGTGCAGGCATTCAATGGGATTTTGCCCCCAAACACACCCTCAGCTTCGGATATGGACAACACAGCCAGCTTCAACCATTGTTTTATTACTTTATTCAAACTTATATACATGAAGAAAAAACATATATTAAAACCAACACTGATCTTGGTTTTACAGAATCAATTTTTAAGTTTTTATATGCTGTCCGGCCAGGGTTCGAACCTGGAATCTTCTGATCCAGAGTCAGACGTGTTGCCAATTCCACCACCGGACAATAAATTTAAAACGCAAAATTATAATATATTCCCTAAAACACCAACGTATTTTAAAAAATGGTTTTCATGGATTTATTTGTGTAGTTGTGACTTAACCCGAAAAATTCACCGCAAAACGATAGGAATCAACATAAAAAATATGGTACTACTGCAATTTTTGTGGGAATAGTGTTTATTTTAGAATTCTAAATTCTGAATATTGAATACTCAGGATATGGCTTCCACTAAATATGCAGTAAAACCAAAAATATTAATAAACCTTTTGGCTTACTGCAATCCTTTTTTTTATTAACCCAAATTTGG
>CAZJWE010000103.1:0-11599 GCA_964549265.1 uncultured Bacteroidales bacterium
AATTAGATTTGCAATAATCATGCGGGTGTGTGTCAAAAAATTTGTCATGGCTCGGTTCATAATGGCACTAAATTATTATTAATAAATGATAATTTTTTTAGTTCTAATTTGACCGTCCTGTTCTATTCGAATAAAATAAATCCCTTGTGAAAGATTTGAAACATCAATTGATTGGATGGATTCACCATTGCGTTTGATCAATGTCATTCCTTGCTGGTTTACAATAGTAACCTTGTCAACAGAATATTTTGATTGAATTGTAACAACATCTGATGCAGGGTTGGGATAAATTTTAATGAGATTGTTCTTGCTTTCAGAAATAGTCTGTTGATTTGTTAAAGGAGGATATTCTATTTGGTCAGCGGTGTCTGGTATTTCAGGCAATGTTTCAAAATCATACCGGTAAACTCCGGCCTCTTCATCGTCTACACCGAGGAGCAGACTGTAAGGTGTCAGGTGCATGGAATATCCTTGTGCATCGGTGGGAAGGCCTTCAACAAATTCACTCCATGTACCGGATGAATTGGTAGTATAATAGACAGATCTTTTCCGTGTGGCATTTGTGCCATCATCTCTTATTATGGCAAAAACAGTATCTTCTTTTACCACGTGTGGCCATAATCCTGCACATTTAGATGGCAGTCCGGAAGTATAATCGGAGAAGCTCACCCCGTCTGATGATTTATATGCAGGCTCCTGGCCATCAGGGTTTGTACCCATGTAGCTTGTTCCTTTTGCTTTTACGATTTTGTAGGTTACACCTTGCCCTTCAATGCCACTTATGGAATTCCAGGAAGATCCTCCATCGGTGCTGTATTTCTTGGCCACGTAGATCGTGTCACCAATCACATCAAAAGCCCCGTCACCATCTGGTGCATTGGATACTTTGGCCCAGTTTCCTGTAAAATTAACTAATCTATATAACCCGCTGTTGCTTCCTTGTTGGGCAAACATGTACAGGTCTCCATCGTGTGTGCCCAGGGAAGGCTTGGTGATATCATCAGGATAGTTTGCCCCGACATTTGTCCACGACGCTCCCTGATCGCTCGTCACTTTAATGCTGTTTTCAGAGCACGCGTAGATGTCATATCCCACTACCAGCATGTCTGTAAAATAATCGTTTATCACTGTGGTAGGTACCCATCTTGTACCCAATGTAGTACTTTTCCAAAGGCCCCCGCCTGCTATACAAAAAAAGGTACTATCTATATGGCCAAACGCAACAGGGGTGGTGTACCCCAATCCTTTATTTGCCATCGTCCATACAGTGCCACTGTTTGCAGAGCGGTGAAATCCTCTGTTGCTTACCCCAAACCAAGTGCTGCTTCCGTCACTCTCGATATCATTTGGGAAGGCACCCATATTAGTATAAGGAGTTGCGCTATTTGTCGAAAGATCTACAAGATAAGTTGAATCTGTATTGGTACGCACAAATAAATTATTTTGTTCTTCAAACAATGAATAAGAAGAAGAAAGGGAAATTATTTTTGTCCAGGTTGCGCCATCATCATCACTTTCATAAATACCATTATTCACAGAACAGGTATATAGTTTGCCATCAACTTCCACCATGTTTTCTATAGAAGTAGGTAACCCTGAGGACAAACTCCAATTATCACCCCCATCCGTAGAATAATATGCGCCGCTACCATGCTCTGGAGCAACCAGGTTATTACCAAAATTGTAAATACCGTCAGAAAAATAATCAGAGGCACCTAAACCACCTCTACCCAATAATTCCCAGTTTGCACCCTCATCAGTAGATTCATAGGCATCAAGACTATTAAAAGAAGAAAGATAAAGGTTTCCATTACTTTCAATCAAGGTTCCTCCCCAGTAGGGTGTGGTAATCCCATTGCTTCGGGTGCTCCAGGTACTTCCAGCATCCTGAGAATAATATACAGTACTATCGTGCAAAACAATAAGGTAATTTGAAGAAGCCACCATGCTGATATCTTTATTTTCTGTCAACGGGATTCCTGAGAAAGAAAGTTTTTCCCAGTTGTCACCCCGATCTGTTGATTTATAAAAGACCTGGGAACCCGCTTTAGAATATAGGTTCCCTTTCAAGTTTACTATGTCTGATACAAATGCACCTTCCGGACCACCGGATTGTTGCCATTGTGAATAGCTTAATGCATAGACACATAAGCACATTAAAATTGTAATACTTTTTTTCATTTTCTTTTTGTTTTTTAATTAATTATTATATTATGAATTATTGGAATCGTTTTATCATTCCATGTATTAATCCCGAATTTGTTCCAATTGCTTCCCCCGTCAGTTGATTTAAAAACGCCTTTATTTGAACTCGCTGCATACAAGGTTGAATCATCGTCAAATAAAAACGGGGCACTATTGGCATTCAATTCCAGCCCACTGTCACTTGATGTCCAGGTATCCCCGTTATCGACAGATTTATATAGTTTTGTGCCTGCATAGGCAAACAATTGGCCATTCACGTTATAAAATGTTGCCCCTTCTGCATAATCAGAGGGAATTCCTGTTAATGATGCTGTTTGCCACGAATCACCATTGTTGGTTGACTTCATAGCGCTTTTAATCAGTATTGTACCGTTGTGATTTACAATATTGGTAATTGATTTTCCTTCCGGTCCGTTTGATTGTACCCATTGTGCATTACTGAAAATCATGCTTCCAAGCAATGCTCCTGCTAATAGTAATGTTTTTTTCATATGTTTCATATTATTGTTTTTGGGTTTCTATAAATATAAGAAAGAAATTTGGATTTTAGAAATATTTCTTCCATTAAAAAAAGCAAGAAACTTTTAACAATCTTTATTTCAAGAAACTAAAAAAAACAATAAATTATACATAAAGCCGTTAACCGGTAAGCCAATAAAAATTGGGTATTAATTATAATCTCATTTTTTGGGGTGTAACGTTTATTCGATTAATCCTGTATAAGAACTAAAGAATATTAATTTTTAGCCCCAATTGTTTTTATTTATTTTTCTCCAACATATTTTATTTATTTTTGAACTTTAAATTTTAATAAAATTGACAAGACATGGCACAACCCGACCTTTTTAAAAAGATTGTAGCACATTGCAAAGAATATGGATTTGTTTATCCATCAAGTGAAATATATGACGGTTTGAATGCTGTTTATGATTATGCTCCTAATGGGGTGGAATTAAAAAACAACATCAAACAGTATTGGTGGAACGCGATGGTAAGGTTGAATGAAAACATAGTAGGAATTGATACTGCTATTTTCATGCACCCTAAAATATGGAAAGCATCGGGCCATGTGGATGCATTTAATGACCCCATGATTGACAACAAAGATTCAAAAAAAAGATACCGTGCCGATGAATTGATTGAAGAACACAGGAGCAAGTTTAAGGCAAAAATAGATAAAGAAGTAGCCAAAGCCAAAAAACGGTTTGGTGATGCCTTTGACGAACAACAATTTATGGCAACAAACCCGCGTGTATTAAGCAATATTGAAAAGATTGATACCTTAACACAGCGTTACCAGAAAGCTCTGGACAAAGAAGACCTCAAAGAATTAAAACAAATTATTGATGATTATGAGATCACCTGCCCGGTATCTGGTTCAAAAAACTGGACAGAAGTACGCCAGTTCAACCTGATGTTTAAAACTCAATTGGGCTCAACTGAAGAAGGCAGCAATGATTTATACCTACGGCCGGAAACAGCACAGGGCATATTTGTGAATTTCCTGAATGTTCAAAAAACCAGCCGGAAGAAAATTCCTTTTGGTATTGCGCAAATTGGTAAAGCATTCAGAAATGAAATTGTGGCACGCCAGTTTATTATGAGGATGCGCGAATTTGAACAAATGGAAATGCAATTTTTTGTTAAACCGGGCACAGAATTAGAGTGGTTTGAAAAATGGAAAAATGCCCGGATTCAATGGCATAAGCTATTGGGCATGGGCAATGAGAAATACAGGTTTCATGAGCATGAAAAACTGGCTCATTATGCCAATGCAGCTGTTGATATAGAATACGAATACCCCATCGGATTTAAAGAACTCGAAGGCATTCATTCACGCACTGATTTTGATTTATCGCAACACCAAAAATTTTGCGGCAAGAAAATCCAATATTATGACGACGAACTTGGGGAAAGCTATGTTCCCTATGTGATTGAAACCTCTATCGGACTCGACAGGATGTTTCTGTCTGTATTGGCCGGAAGTTACCTGGAAGAAGAGGTTGAAAAAGATAATGGGAAAAGTGAACAACGTGTTGTTTTACAATTACCTCCTGCATTAGCCCCCGTAAAAATAGCCATATTGCCCCTGGTAAAAAAAGATGGATTGCCTGAAAAAGCACACAGCATTGTGAATGACCTTAAATATGATTTCACCTGCCAATACGAAGAAAAAGATTCTATTGGCAGAAGATACCGACGGCAGGATGCTATAGGTACCCCGTATTGCATAACCATTGACCATCAGACTCTGGAAGATGATACCGTGACCATTAGGGACCGCGATAGCATGGAACAGGAAAGGGTTAAAATCAATGAATTGCATGGTATTTTAGACAAAAAAGTAAATTTATCCCACTTACTTAAAGCATTGGAGAAATAACAAAATTTAACAATCCATGCACCGAAAAAAAGTGTTGATCATCACATATTACTGGCCCCCTGCTTCTAGTCCCGGGGTTTACCGATTCTTGAAATTTACACGGTATTTACGGGATTTCGGGTGGGAACCAATAATACTGACTGTGAAAAACGGGAGTTATCCTTCTATTGATTACACACTATTACATGAAATTCCGGATGATTTAACCATATATCACTCATCTACCATAGAACCGTTTGCTATCTATAAAAAGTTAACAGGAAAAAAAGGGAAGTCAATCCCTGTTGGCATTAGTTATAACCCAAAAGAAAAAGGGGTATTAAAAAAAATCATGTTTTATATCCGGGCCAATTATTTTATTCCGGATGCCCGGAAAGGATGGACTTTCTTTGCCAAAAGGAAAGCAAAAAAGATCATTCAAAGAGAAAACATTGATGCCGTGATTACCACCGGCCCGCCGCATAGTACCCATCTAACGGGTTTGTATTTAAAGAAAACATTTGGTATTCCTTGGATTGCTGATTTTCGTGATCCGTGGACGACCATTTACTATAATGAAACATTCCCCAGGACAAAAAAAACCAATGAAAAAGACTACCGGCTCGAATCGAAGGTGTTGAAACAAGCTGATGTTGTAACGGTGGTATGTAACGGGCTTAAACAAGAATTTGAAGACAGGACGCAAAAAATTGAAGTTATTTATAATGGATTTGATCAGCGTGAAATGCCGGAAAAAAAAGAATATCCTACAAATAATTTCAACATTGATTATATCGGCAACTTTTTAGCCAGTGAAAACATTCCAATGATATGGGAAGCATTGAAAGAATTACAGGAAGTACACAAGACATTAAAGGAAGATGTACAAATAACCATTACAGGGAATATAGATCCGGTGGTAAACAAAACAATCCAACAATATGGCATTGGGGATATGATCAATACTCAATCTTTTATTCCTCATGTTGAGGCATTGAAAAAAATGACACAGTCAAACCTTTTACTTTTCGTTGTACCCGATTCAAAAAACAATCATCTAATCATTACCGGAAAACTGTTTGAATATCTTGCAAGTCAAACCCCAATTTTGGCCATTGGGCCCCCTCAAGGTGAAGCAGGAGTTATTTTAAGCGAAAACAAGCGGGATCAAATGATTGATTATACTGAAAAAGAATTATTCAAAAAGATTTTGTTAAAGCATTACCACCATTGGATAAATAATGACAAAAAAGCTGAAAAATCGGTTAACACCAATCTTTATCCCTATACAAGAGAAGGGCTTACGAAACAATTAAGTGAATTGCTCAATCAATTAACTAAACGTCGGCCATAATCTCCGATAATTCCGTTAGGAGGGAAAAATAGTCAAATAGTTTAATTTCTTTTCCTCTTCCATCGTCTATGGCTCCAAAGCCAATGAGCCGGGTGTTTTCTAATGTGTTCTTCCATCACCCTTGCATATTTTTCAGTGATTGCATATTCTGGTTGGTTCTTGCTTTCGTCAAATAATTTAATAACATTCACCTTGTAATGTCCGCGAGAAACTTTTTCTGTAGCTAAAAACACTACCATTGCATCCATCTTTTTCGTTATTTTCTCGACGCCTATAGAAAAAGGGGTGTCCTGGTTTAAAAATTCCGTCCAATAACCTATTTCTTCTTTTGTAGGGGTTTGATCTGCTATAAATCCAGTTCCGGTCAAATGATTATTCCGGTAATTTTTTAACAGTTCTTTGGATACTTTCCGGATTGGCAAAAGGCCAACCCCCATCCGGGTACGGATATGATACATAAACCGGTCAAAATGCTTATTGCTAAGCGGTTTATACACTGTATAAGCATGATGAGGAATATGGCGGGCAACACCTGATATCCATTCCCAATTTCCGATGTGCCCTAAAAAAACAGAAATATGTTTGTTTTGCTGATAAGCCTCTTCAAAATGGTTTAATCCATTATAAACAACCCGTTTATCCAATTGTTTTGTTGACATATGGATCATTTTAATGACTTCAAATATAATGTCGCAAAAATGTTTGTAAAATTCTTTGCCCATTTGATTTATTTCATGACGGTTTTTTTCAGGAAATGAATTGTTTAAATTATTTAAAACAACCTTTTTTCTATATGGAATAATATAATAAACAATACCAAATAGGATATCGGATAATAGATATAATACTTTAAAAGGTAGCAGTGCTATTAACCATGCTATGACATAAAAAATATAAAATCCAAGGGTGCTCAACATAATTATTTATTCCTTAGGATTCATGAAGTTATTCACAATTTTAGTGAATTCTTGATGGATATTTCCATTGGTAGCGATCATTTCTTTCCCGAATATGTAATCGTCTCCGCCCCGGAAATCTGTTACCATTCCTCCGGCTTGTTGTACAATGAATGCTCCCGCCGCCACATCCCAGGGTTTTAGATTATATTCAAAAAATGTTTCAAATCGTCCACAAGCTACATAGGCTAAGTCTACAGCAGCAGAACCAAGTCTTCTAACACCCGGAGTATTTTGCATTAGATATTGGAGCAATTTCATGTATGGCTCAATGCGCTCGAAATTAATATAAGGAAAGCCGGTTGCAATAAAAGAATTTTTTACTTCCTGCTGATTGCTTACACTGATTTTATTCCCATTTAACCATGCACTACTACCCTGCCAACTATAAAAACACTCGTTGAGTGTGATCTCGTATACAATACCCATAATAATTTGCTGATTGTGCATCAATGCTACACTAATAGAATAGGGAGGGAGATGATGAATATAATTGGTCGTGCCATCTATTGGGTCAATAATCCAGGTATATTGATTTCTTTCATTATTCCCTGTTCCTTCTTCGGCAATAAATCCGGCTTCCGGGATAATATTTTTAAATCCATCCACTAACTTATTCTCAGCAGCTTTATCTACAAATGTCACAAAATCATGAGTCCCTTTGTGTTCTATTGTTTCGCGTTTTAAATTGTTTTTTTCTTGTTCTATAAATTCTGCTACTTCTTTTATTACTTTGATCGCCTGATTACAAATATATTCCAGATTCATTCATTTATTTATTTAAGTTTTATAACCGCTGTAAAATTATAAAAACCAAAACTTAAAATGTCCGCATTGCAATGTTTATTTTATATCAACAATCATATTTCCTTTTGGATTTATCTCTTTTAAAACCACTGTTTTAATCTTTCCTGTTAATGACGCGTCGTAACTTGTCTCTGTCTTGATATAATTTTCAGTGAAACCAAATATCTTGTCTTCTTTTATATTATCTTCAAATAATACTTTGTGAACACTATCTTTTTGTTTATTTAAAAATATTTTCTTTTTCTCTTCCGATAATTCATGAAGTATTTTACTCCGCCTTTCTTTTTCTATAGGATGGACTTTATTTTTCATACCCCAGGCTTTTGTGTTTTCCCGGTCGGAATAGGTAAATACATGAAGATAAAAAATATCGAGACTATCAATAAATGATACTGTTTCGTTAAATTCTGCTTCTGTTTCTCCTGGAAATCCTGTAATCAGATCAATGGCTATGCCTGCATCCGGTATCAATGATTTCACTTTATCCAATCGTTGTTTGAAGGTCTCTGTTTGATATCTTCGCCCCATTTCGGTTAAAATTCTGTCATGCCCGGATTGTAAAGGAATATGAAAATGTGGCATAAAGTTATCGGATTTTGCTATTATTTCGATTATTTCATCTGTTAGCAAATTTGGTTCAATAGAGGATATTCTAACCCTTCTTGTCTCCCTGTTTTTTGATAATTGAACCAACAGTTGATATAATGTTTCATTTGTTGATTTTCCAAAATCACCAATATTTACTCCGGTTAACACAATTTCTTTGATGCCCTGTTGGCTGATATGTTTTGCCTGCTCCATGATTTCAGAAATAGACATATTTCTGCTCCTACCCCGAGTCATTGGAACAATACAATAGCTACACCAATAATCGCAACCATCCTGAATTTTAAGAAAAGACCTTGTTCGTTTACCGGAAGAATATGATGGATGAAAATTATTCAGTGAACTATATTCCGATACTTTGGAAAACTTTTGTTTTTGCTGTACAAAATTCTTGATGTGCTCTATTATATGAAATTTTTCATTGGATCCGAGCACGATATCCACTCCCTCTAAGGACTTTACTTTTTCAGGTTTCACCTGAGGATAACAGCCTGCTACCACTACAATAGATTCCGGATTTTTTCGTTTTATTTTTGAAATAGCCTGACGGGTTTTTCTTTCAGCTATATGGGTAACACAGCATGTATTGACAACATTAATATCTGCTCGTTCACCAAAGTTTACTTCTGCATATCCATTATCCTTAAAAGTTTTTGAAATTGTAGAAGTTTCTGAAAAATTAAGTTTGCACCCTAATGTATAAAAAGCTACTTTTTTAATATGTCTCATGAATGTTTTAAAAAAGGCTATAAAACAAAAAAAGAGGTTAAACAAAACATGAATAACCTCTTTTTGGTGGGCGCTACTAGATTCGAACTAGTGACCCCCTGCTTGTAAGGCAGGTGCTCTGAACCAGCTGAGCTAAGCACCCAAAAAAGCTATGCAAAAGTAATCTATTTTTTATTTAAAACCAAAAGGAAAACATTTTTTTACATATCAATAAACTATTTAAATGACGTTTAAAATTTCATAAATAATTAATTTAGGGTTAAATACATTTTAATTTTTGTATTTATGAGTTTATTAATATTTTTGTATTGTTTAAATTATTAAACGATAAAAACAAATAAGAATAAGGACAAAAAAATACAGCGTATTAAAAATCATGCATAATATTGAAACTTTCATTCATTCAATCACGTATAAGCCAATATCACCATAATTAAAATTTTTATAGCATATGAGATCCATAATCATTAACGACTATGATAACGTCATCAATTGGTCGTATTCATTAGCCAAAAAATGGGTTATAGAAAACCTTGTTCCAAAAGGGGTTACATCCGAAAGGAAATTTGAGCAATACAAAAAGCAGGGAAAAGAATTGCCTAAACACTTCCCCCGGCTGCCTGATGAGTATTTTCAGAGAAGAGGAAGTTGGAAGGGATGGAGAGATTTTCTGGGTTATCCTGAACAGCAAACAAAAAAATCGTACTTAAGCTACGAAGATGCTGCCAGAATAGCCAGAATGAATAAAATTCATAATTGTCAGGATTTTAGAAATTGGGGAAATCGCCCGGCAAACATCCCGGCACGTCCCGACCTTTATTACGATAAATGGAGTGGATGGAAAAATTTTCTTGGAAACAATTATCAAATTCCCAAACGTGGTACTTTTATCAAATTAAAAGAATCAGATGTCCGTATCATTAAACATCAATTGCGATTAGGGGTTACAGGGGCTACTCTTGCAAAAATTTTCAATGTTTCCGAAATGCAAATCAGCCGTATCAAAAAGGGAGAAAACTGGTCTCATATCAATTAGTTGTTGTTTTTTTCATGTCTGCTCACTTCATTACGCTTGCCCCAAAATTGCGCATTCTATTTGTTTAAGAGCTTGAGGGTTTAGTTGTTAAGCATGAACTTTTGACTTGAGTTCATATATACTCTTGTCATCTTACATCTTTCAATGCTTCTAAATTCTATTTTTCTCATCATTAGCTTACCATAATATACAGGGTTCATTTATCTGACTACTACTATGCAGAATAATAAAGAATAAAAATATGTATATTTTTCGGGAACCTTTTTGAAAGTGCTCCGTCTTATAAGAAAAACTTGTTTAAATTTTAAAATTGTTACACTATGAACCGAGCCATGACAAAATTTTTGACACACACCCACATGATTATTAAAATCTACTTAGATTGCATTAAGTCAGCAAATTAAACTCATGGCGAGCTCCATATGACCATTGAAAATCAAATTATAAACATATGAAACATTTAATAAAACTTACAACATTGCTAAGCCTTACCGGCTTACTTTTAATCATGAATAATTCATGCGAACCTGAATGCGAGACATGCCAGGAACCACCCCAGGCATCTGATCAAACATTTTCAGTAGCCGAAGAAAGCCCCGGAGGAACATCTGTTGGATTTATCAAAGCAGAAAGCACATCGGGAGCATTGAGCTACCATATGGTAAGCGACATTGCAGCACATTATTTTGTTGTCAATGAAACAACAGGAGAAATCACTGTGAGGGATTCAGCAGTATTAGATTATGAAACCCAACAAAGCTATACATTTGACGCCATTGTGACTGATACAAAAGATGGCGGCTATTCTGTAACACTAACCATTACAATTAATATCACCAAAGTAGATCCGTTCATAAGTAAAACGGATTCATTAATAACAAAAAAACTAATACTGCAACCAAATGCCAATATTGGCAAAGACGCCCGTGTAAAAGAAAATGAACCAGATAAAAATTGGGGTGATTTATCAGATATGCAAGCAGAAACATGGACAAACGGTGGGATTTGGAGAATTGTTCGTGGGTTTATTGAATTTGATTTATCTGATATTCCTTCTGATGCAACCATTACCGAAGCTACACTCCACCTCTACAATGCTCCTGAAACAACCAATAATGATGGTAAACATTCCCAACGAGGCGGTTCAAATGAAGCATGGATAGAGCGAGTAACTGAACCATGGGATGAAAACACAATTACCTGGAACAATCAACCTGCTGTTACTGATCAAAACAGGGTTACAATTCCTGCCAGCTCTGATCCTAATCAGGATTATTCAATTGATATTACTGTTTTAATTAATGATATGCTGACTAATTCTGAAGGGAATAATGGATTATGCATAAACTTAAAAGATGAAAGCTATTCTTATAAAAGGTTGCAATTTGCAACAAGTGATTATCCTGACTCAACCAAACATCCTAAATTGGTTATAAAATATCAAAAGAAAATAACCACAATCATATATAAACCGAATGCCAATGAGGGCAAAGACGCACGTGTAAAAGAAACTGAACCAGATAGAAATTGGGGTGATTTATTAG
>CAZJWE010000104.1:0-11520 GCA_964549265.1 uncultured Bacteroidales bacterium
AAACGACAGGAATCAACATAAAAAACTATTAATAAACCTTTTGGCTTACTGCAATTCATTTTTATATTAACCCAAATTTGGGCTAAAGTATTCAAACCACTATATTTTTTATCCGGGTATCGTCAAACAAAAGGGCAAAATCAATAGCGTGGACTAGCTGTCGTGCTTCGAGGAAGAGTATTCCACCACGCTATTTGTCCCGCCCTTAGTGTTGTGCCTTGTTCTATCATTCATCATAATTTTTACTATCAGCCAAAATTCGTTTCCTTTTATAGTTAAAATCTTTATTAAACAAACTCCTTGTTGCTTCCAAATAAGGAGTTTCAATATTATTGATATCTATTATACTGTGAAAAAGGTCATCTGTCACATAAGGTTTTTTAATGTTATCTTGTATTTCAATTAATTTGAGTGGATGTTTTTTCTTGAAATCATCTGAAAACCAAGCAATAAAAGGAATATCTACATTTGCTTTAGGAAGTTTGCCGGTGTAGGTATGTCCAATTTGATCTGCTTCATCATATACATTTTCCCCATGATCTGACAAATATATAACTGATGTTATTTTATTATTCAATGTGCTATATTCAGAGGAGATATTTAACAAAGAGTCAACAATATAATCATTATATAAAACTGAATTATCATACTCCGCAATTATTTTTTCTTTTTTTGTATCTCCGTTGAAAACATTAAATTCATTAGGATAACGCTTCTTGTAAGATGTATGACAACCCATTAAATGAACAATTATTAGCTTTTTATTCTCATCATAATTTAATATATCTTTAAAAGGGGTAAATAGTTTCTCGTCAAAAGATGCAGTTAACGTTGCCTCCATCGAAGAATTACTTGCCATATTTACAAATAAATATTTGTCTGCTTTTTTTGCTAATGACGTAATTCTATTTTCCCAAATACCATAAGGAGGTTGATTTGATAACCAATATGTTTTAAACCCTGCCGATGAAAATATATCAAAGAGGTCAATGCTTTGCTCCTGTTTTTTTTTGTTATATAGATTCGCTTCAGACAAGAGTGATAAAACAGAATTTATTGTGTTTGAATATGGAGAAACCACATCATTAAAAACAAATATATCATCTCTTTCTTCTAAATTTGGAGATGTTTTTCGATTGTAATCATAGAGAGACATATGATGTCTATTAAGAGATTCTCCTATGATAAGAACGAAGATTATGTCGTCTCCATTTTTAGTGTATGCTTCTACTTCTTTTGTCTTTATATTCATTTCTGTTTGTTTGTAAAACACATATTGCTTAGAAAATGAAAAACACACCTTGAGTATTTGCGGAACACCTTTTCGAACCAATCTTCCGTTTATAGCATTTTCGGAAATGAAGCTTATGGATATTAATACAAAGAGTATAATAGCAATATATTTACCTTTATAATGCTCATATTCTCGTTTTTGCCTGAGAGAATGAATAAACAAGAATATATATGGCAATAAGAGAAGTAATAAGAATGAGCTTTTTATTGATAGAAAATCCATACTCTCTTGAAAATTGGTTGCGCCTACTGTTAATATACTTACTACAGTGACTGGCCCTTTTATTAATATCCAATGACAGATTTCAATTATTCCAATAATAAAGAAAATGATTGTTCCGATTTTATTTGGTATTGATGATTTAAAAAGAATAGAAGGAATTGAAAACATTATCAACCATACTAAATTTATTAACAGATAGCGGAAATCTATTAGAGCAAAATCAATAAAACACCCAATAATAATGGGAAAGTTCATTAATAGAAATAAATCATGTGGTATTATTTCATCAGTTCTTTTAATAAATTTATTCATATTCTTCTATGGTATTTTCGGTTATCCTATTGTTTGTCATTTTTTTATCGGGATTAAATTTGTCATCATCCCATTTCAGAGGATTGTTGATGATATATTCCGATATTTTTTGATATGATTTATCGTTGCGGATGATGTGTTCTCAATAATTCCGGTGCCACAAAATACAATCCTGCCTACGAATAATCGTATCCTTTTAACCGGATTTTATTTAAAATTTGAAACCAAAACCTTGAAAGAACCATCAGAGATATGAATAAGGTTCCTGTCTACATCAAAAACTTTGCCTTCAAAGGTTCCTGAAACGACATTATTATCAAAAGAATGGATTTCTGCCCTGAATAGATGTGGTATTGTGGTATCTATAAAGATATTATGTCCATATTCTGTTGTAGTGCCGGTAATATAATCAAAATGAACGTAAGGAAGGCTGTTTGAGCCATTTGTGTCAAATGCAATGATCGGGAAACTAGCAGTGGAAAAAAATACGTCTTCAAAATCCAGGGTAACAAAAAAATCCATGTTTTCCTTGAACATAGACATATCCAATTCTCCATCGTCCCAATATGTTCCTCCATCAGAAAACCCGGTGAAAAAATGTGTGAATTCTTTCAAATTCCCGTTTTCTTTGTATTGAATAAAGTATTTCGTTTCGTCTTTGTTCCCGGAATCAATATTATTATCAGTTTCTTCTTCACATGATTGAAATATACTGATTATGATGATCAAGATTATAGATGTGAATATGTTTTGATGTTGTGAGAAATGTAGCATAGTCAATATGTTTTTATTGTGGTATCAATTCTCTGTAATGTTCGAACCTTTTAAATATTTGTTTTACATATGTAACAGGTTCAATTCCTCTTACATAGCCGTATTTTACAATTTTATCATTATAATATTCAGGATATGAGAGGTTTAATAAATACTGTTCAACCTGTCCATCCCATACATTGGTTTCGGCATTGTGTTTTTTAGCAAGTTTTTGTGCATCTACCACATGGGAATACCCACAATTATAAGAAGCCAGGGTGAATTTAATTCGTTGAATGGAATCCGGAATATTGCTCCACTTCTTCCACATATTTTGTAAATATTGTGTGCCGGCACGGATGTTTTCTTCCGGGTTGGTAATGTCTTTAACACCCAGTTCTTTTGCTGTACGTGGCATCAATTGCATTAGGCCGCGTGCATTGGCCCATGAATTTGCATGAGGATTGAATTGCGATTCCTGATAAATGACAGAGCTTACAAAACGCCAGTCCCAATTAATTTTTTGGGCATATTTTTTAATGATATCGTCATACTGACTGATCCTGCCTGTGTTTTGACTGTAAAATTCGCTTTGGATCCGGCGCTCAAATGATCTGGGGCTTTTGAAATATTTATTATATATGACATAATAGTCTACTTCTTTTTTAATGTTATTCACCCACTTATTCACTACTTCTAAAAATTCCGGCGAGTTTTTTCTTACAGCCCATGCAATGCGTTGAGAGAAACTCATTTCGGTTTCGATATCAAGAATAGGATAATAAGAGCTGTTAATTTCTGCAATATTATTGTCTGCAATGGTATATTCGATCTCCCCGTCTACCACTTGTTGAATTATTTTATCAGTAGAAATGTTGCCTGATATTGTATCGATGTGAATTTTTCCTCCTATTTCCTCCTGAAGATTGATTAAACGGTGATAATATGATGAGTTTTTGCGCACAGAAACGGTGTCTTCAATCAATTGGATAGGGTCATTGATGATTTCTTTTTGGATTTCATGAATTTTCATGCGCATCCAGTGCTCCGGTTTTTTTTGAACAAGCACCTGGTGCGTTAAATAAAGATAATCAGTAAAATGAGCAATTTTTTTACGATTGCGTGTTATTGTTAATCCGTGAGCAATAATATCTCCTTCTCCTTTATTGAGCATAGAGAACAGTTCGTCTATATTTTGTGCAACAATAATTTGAAGATCAAGCTCAAGATATTCGGCAAGTTCTTTCAACAGATCGTATTCAAAGCCCATGGGTTGCCCGCGATACAGAAAATAGCTGGTACTGCTGTATACTGTGATTGCTTTTAAGACACCATCTTGTTTAATGTCTTCCAGATCTTTTTTTATTGAGGAACGGGGTATTTTTGTTTTCCGCTCTCCGGATTTATGATTGTTTTGACATCCTGCAAAAAAGCAGGCCAAAGCTATTGTTAGTATCAATAAATGCTTCATAGTTAACAGAATATATTTTTTATTTTTTAATGGTCAGATGAAGTTCGCCATGAGTTTAATTTATTGACAACCACTCAATCACTTAATCCACTACTCCTTCCAACAGCACCAGACTTATGTCAATGACTGAAATTGTTCTATGGTTCATGTGGCACATAAAACCAATATGTTCCATAAGCTTCAATGACCATTCTATATAGTGTATTGATTTCTCTGTCGCTGATTAGTTCATGCGTGATTTTATGATCAATAAAATTCAATTTTAATTCTCTTTTATATTCGGTCAGGTTAAATAATGCAAATATCTCGCCGGCATCCTCATGTATTCTGTGAATGAGGAACAAATCTTCTCCAACATCTATTATTTCCTGCGATGAATCGGGGTGAAATACAGGTTGGTTTATTCTGATTGAGATTCGCCTTACAAGTTCATTGAATACTTCTGAGGTTGATGTTTCGGGGTTTGCTATTGTTTTTTTTAGTTCTTTATAATCCCATTTTTTTCTGTTAATGCTTCTTTTGATTTCGGTTTTTTGGTATCCTTCATAATCATTTGATGTGGCCAGAAGGCTATGAATATAAAAAGCAGGTATTCCTTTAAACGACATCATAATGGTTTGAGAACAGAGAAAACGTTCGATCTGGTATTTGTCAATACCTTTTTTAGTGCCTTTTAATGCATCAAAATAGGTTATGTTAATTTCATAAGGAGATTCTTTTTTACCTTCATATTCATCTTCATCTTCATCTGTTTTGGTACTGACCATCCCGCCAAAATTTTTCATATTGGTAAGCAGCTCATCGAATTCCTCATCCGGGAGCAATCCTTCTAATGGACGTACACCTATTCCATCATGAGATGCAGTAAAGTTAAAATATGTAGCTTTTTTTGAAACATTGGGAATTGACGAAGCCCATCTTCTCAGGTATTCTCCGTCTCCTGTATGCAATGCATGCAAAATCAATGGTGGCAAACTGAATTGGTAAATCATATCTGCCTCATCATAATCGCCAAAATAACTCAGGTTTTCTTTATGCGGAACATTGGTTTCTGTTAATAAAATGACATAGGGACAGGCATAATCAATAATTTCTCTGAATAATTTAACAATATTATGCACTTCGGAAAGATGGATGCAGGTTGTTCCAATTTTTTTCCAGATATAAGCTATGGCATCTAGCCGGATTATGCGGGCACCATTTTGTATGTATAAAAAAAGGATTTTGATTATCTCCAAAAGCACTTCAGGGTTTCCGAAATTCAAATCAATCTGGTCTGAGCTAAAGGTTGTCCAGACATGTTTTATGCCACGGGTAGTTTCATATCGCGTGAGCAGAGGTGAGCTTCTTGGGCGGACAACGCTGGAAAGATTTAAGTGAGGGTCTACTTCAACGAAATAATTTCTGCCCGGATGTTTGCTTTGCAGATAATTTTGAAACCATTCATGACTTTTGGATACATGGTTAATCACCAAATCCACCATCAGGTCAAAACGTTTATTGATGCTGCGAATATGTTCCCATTTGCCCAGTTCAGGATTCACTTTTGTGTAATCAGTGATTGAAAATCCATCATCTGATGTGTAAGGGAAAAAAGGCAGAATGTGTACATTATTGATGTGATCGGTGAGGTTGTGTTTTAAAAAATCGTTAAGCACAGACAATGGTTTTCTTTTGTCATCAATAATGCTATCGCCATAAGTAATTAAAACAGCATCTTTTTCTGACCATTTTGGTTCATTCAGGGTGTCTGTTGCACAATTTTTTAAAATCAGCTCGAATAGTCGTTCGCAATAATCGTCGGGCAGATTGTCATGGTATAAGAGTTTAAGCCTTGAGACGATTTTTTCTTTGAATGCTGGTGTTAATTCCATATTATTTTTTGTTTCAGGTGAATTATTGATTGTCCAGTTCTACAGCTTCATAAAATTTATCCATATACTCGGGTATTGCACTCATAACCCTTTTCCAACTGGGGATGAACCCCGTTTGCATAGGGTTTGATAAATAATCCATTCCGGCATTATAAATATTTTGAGCAAACAGGTCAACAGATTCTTCTTCGCTGTGCCTGTCAATATTCAATCCGTTCATAATTGCATCACTATGGTATTGCTCAAGAAGATCGAGTGCAATACGGTAATATGTTGCTTTAATAGATCGGAACGTTTCACGGGTAAAAACAACTCCATTGGTAGCTAATTTGGTGAATATAGATTTTGAAATGTCAAGGCTCATTTTTGACAGTCCGGCTTGTGGATTTTCTACAGACAAGGGTTGGTGTTTATGATCGTATCTGTCTGCAACCTCTACCTGGCATATCCTGGCTGTTGAGTGATTACGGTGAATTTCAGATAGAATTCCAATTTCAAGACCCCAGTCGCTTGGGATTCTGACGTTCTTGATTACATCTGCCCGCATTGAAAATTCACCGGCCAGCGGATACCGGAAACTATTCAAATAATCAATGAACTCAAGATATCCGAAAATTTTTCTTAAAGCCCTTATCAAAGGGAATACAAGCAGCCGAACAACTCTCCCTCTTAGTTTTTCGGTTGTTGAACGAAAATAATATGCTTTACAGAACTGGTATTTGAAATTGGTGTTTACTACCGGATAAAAAAGCCTGGACAAGATGGAGCGATCATATGTTAATATATCTGCATCATGAAGTGCAATAGCTTCGGATTTATCTGAGGCAACAAGATAGCCAAAACTGAACCAGGCGTTTCTACCTTTCCCCATTTCATAAGGGGCTAGCTTTTTGTCGAACAGAATTTTATTTAGTTTTTTTAGTCTTGGCCCATCGTTCCATAGAATCTTATAGTTTTGAGGAAGTTTGCTGAAGAATTTCTGTGCATGTTCAAATTCTTTTCTGTTTGCGCGATCTAAGCCAATCACCACTTCATTTAAGTATTTTACTTTCGCAAGCTCATCTATAATTTTTGGAAGAGCCTGGCCATGAAGTTCTGAATATAAACATGGAATTACAAGCGCCATTGGACGATCTTTAGAAAATTCCAAAAGTTCTTCTTCCAGCTCTTCATTAGGCCTGAGTCTTAAATTATGTAAGGTAGTTACAACACCATTTTGATAAAAATCTGCCATAATATTTGTTTTTTTTCATTGATTACAAGATTGTTGTAAATGTTTTATCAATGATTGGTTTAATTTTGTCACTGATCAGTTTATGATCAAGATTTTCGGTCAGCACACATAAGTTATGATTCACAAGTTCGTTGCGTGCTTTTATATCTGTGAGTATATGATATGTTTTGTCAATTAAATCATCAGTGAGCTTTCCATCTTCTATGGATGGAAGGTCAAACCCCAGCTGTTCGATGTCTGTTTTGTATATATCATATTTATTAATAACAACAGGGAGTCCCATGGCCATCATTTCCAACAGATTATTGCCATACCCTTCCAGTTCGCTAAAATAAGTACCAATCCCTCCAACACGTGAAATAATCGCAGGAATATCCTGGAAACGATAATATTTTTTATCCACAATAATATCTCTGTGTGATAAAATGATGTCTTCACCAAATATAAAGATAACATTTGAATCTTTATTTTCTTTTAATTTATCGTAGTAATATTTGATCAAATAGTTTTTATAGTCTACTTGTTCGTCTCCGGAATGTCCGCTCACTAAAACTACAAAGCATTTATTCTTTTTATTTTCATGGAATTTTTTTTCCATAGAAAATGCAAATTCAATGGCAAGTTCTATGTTTTTACGGGGAACAACACGTGTATGCTGAAGCATTACCACGGTATCATCCATGGTAAATCCTTTTTTTTCAATTTCATTTAAGAGGCCTATGTCTTTAAAAAAAGTATCATTATAATTGTCTGCCGGAGGAGCCAGGTATTCTTTGTCATCAGAGACGCCACACGAGTATTCCCAGGGTATTTCGATTGTATTCGGAATGATCACGGTTCGTTCCTTAAAGAATGCTTCTGTATTCTTCCAGTTTTGTTCTTCAAAAAATTTGAGAGCCAAATGAGGCTGAATGCTGTTGAGGAATATTATTCCATCTATGTATGTCCCGGGTAAATATCGTAAATATTTTTTGATGACAGGGTTTGGACTGCTAAAACGGTCTCTTTCAAAATATGAGTCGTGCCACCAGACCAACAGTTTGGGCCATATAATTTTTTTAGCCCTCAATTCTTCAATGTAATATCCTAAACCCACTGCTGTTATAAAATTGTATGGATGCGTTGTGTTATGCGCAATAATAAGGTCAATTTGATTTTTTTTAATAAAATCTGCAATAACCTGTTTAGCATACATGGCTTTTTCATGTATCAATGCATCAAGGTCAATGTCTTTCGGTTCTTCTGAATAATGATTGAGTATGGTTTTGTGAACTTCGTTTTTATGCCAGAAAACTTCATCTGTTTGTGCATTAAATCTGGGTGATGTGTGAGCAGCGAGAAAAAAGATGTTTCCCAGGTCAATGTCCATGTACTTAACCATAGCACTTACAGTATGGTCAATAATTATAGATACTCCGTCATTCTTTCCTATCAGCGAATGAATGATCCCCACGTTCATGTGACTAATGTTCATTGTACGATTGTTTTATTAAATTTAATCATTAATTATGTTTTAGATTGCTATATGACATTAAGTAGTTGACTTAGTTCAGTAATTATGAGGTCAGGTTCTAAATTTTTAGTTTCAGGTTTATCCTGCCTCAGCCTTAATGATCGTTTATCCCCTGCGAATAAAGCAGTTTTCATGCCAGCTTTGTGCGCAGGATAGATGTCTTTATGCATATCATTGCCCACAAAAAGTGTTTGGCTTGCTTTTAGCTGATAATTATTTCTGAGCACAGACAATAATTTGTCGAATAGTATGAATTCCGGTTTGGCTAATGATTCCTGGTATGAGAATAATGTCAGCCTTTTATCAAAAGGATGTAAATCATTTAATTCGATTTTTTTATTGATGAAATAGTTCATGATAATGGGCGTATAAAATTGTGCATTGGAGATAATACCCAGAATTTTATTTTTCTTGATCATTTCTCCTAATACATGATTCATGCCAGGCATTGGGTAAACTTTGTTGCTATGCATCTCAAATACAAAGATCATTTTTTTTATGTCACTGTTCTTTGTAAATTCAATAATGTTGTTTTCTGCAGCTTGTTTTAACAGTAAATCCCATATAGCAACTATGTTGATTTCAGGGTAATTAATGTTTTTTTCTTTCTTTTTTTTGATTTGAAACTCATTGATTAATTCTTTGTATTGAGTTAACATTTTTTGGGCTTGTCCGCTTTCAAAAAAAGCTTTTTTATCTGTCACAACAAAATATCCTTCTTCTAATGCATGCAACAAATGTTGTTCTGATAATTGTTCTTCTTCTACATCTCCCGAAGAAGAGATTAGCAACGTCCCATACACATCAAAAATAACAACCTGAATGTCATCGAGACGTTCCATTTTGGGTTTCAAACCGGTTGGTTCCGGAACCAATTCCTCTGTTTCGTCAAGCAATCCTTTTATATACTTCATAAAGTCGTTCACTGAATTTTTCGATTGAATAATTATTTTGAATGATATGTTGGTTTTCAATGATTATATCATTCGTTACTTTTTTAGTTAATTTATGCAAATAGGCATTAAATATAATGATTCGATCTCTTATTTTATCGTTTTCTAATAAAGAAATGATAAACTTTCTTTGCTCATCAGCATCAAGTTGAGTGAAATCTGTATAGCCTGATGGGGTTTCTATGGTTAGCTGGTCATATAATAAAGGAAAATACATGCCTGCTTCAATAAAGTCTTTTGTAACATATGGTATATTTCTACCAATAACCGGTGTGTTGAGCATCCAGGGTTCCAGAAATGCCATGCCAAAACCTTCTCTGTAGCTTGTGGTAATACAATACTCAGATGCATTGATGAGTGTTTTGTAATCCACTTTATTGCCTGTCTCAAAATGAATATTGATTTGATGCTCAAGACAGAAAGTCTTCCATTGTTCATAAAATTCAATTTCAATAGGGTTTTTGGGTGGTTGTGTGACAAGAAAATGATATTTATCTTTAAATAATGTGCTGATCAATATCAGCTCTCCAATGTTTTTTCTTCTTATCACCCTTACAGGATAAGTAATAAGTGGCAGTGAAGGGTCGAGGGATAGCTGGTTGCAAATGTTGAGATGCGCTTCTTCTTTTGGTACATTGACATATTCTGTTTTGATATCAACGGGATTGGGGAATATATGAATCCGTTCTTCAGGAATGTTATATTCTTTCAGACGCTTTTGATCAAAGGTATTCAAAACTGCTATATGATAATTCGGGAACAAAGGATATAATATAGACATGAAATCATACCCAAGGGTTTCTGAAATGATTTTTTTCAAAAAATCCCAATTGTGTGGACGGTCTTCGGCAAAGTCATGACAATGATTGATGATGCTATATCCTTCTTTGACTAATAAATAACCAGCCAATGTAAGGAGAGGATTCTTGCCTAATGATAAATTATGAAAATGAATAACATCGTCTGGTTTGACTTGATTCTTCAGCCACAAAAATATCTTGTTTAGTTTTGTGGTAAGTTGATTTTTTGAATATTCCTGATTGCTGTCAAGATAATTAAAATCATAATTGATTAACAGTTCTGTGTCATATTGACTGAACCATTCAATATTGTCCGTATGGCCTGTCACAACCGTTGTTTCGATGTCGTTCTGATGTTGAAACAAGGCTTTAACCTGTGATTGAATAACCTGCGTTACTCCGCCCGGATGAAGATGATAATGTAATATCCATACTTTCATTAAAGGCAAATTTAATGAAAATTTGTACATTTTGAACTTTATTTTCATATGTTTATTATTTATTTTTCAAAGGTCATATGGAGCTCGCCATGAGTTTAATCTATTGACTTTGTGTAACCTAAACAGATTATTAATAATCATGCTCGTGTGTGTCAAAAAAATTGTCATGGCTCGGTTCATATCATCAGCTTATCATTAGTTATTCTTAACAATAAATTAATGTTTGCTCTATTATGTAACTATTTTTTCAAAGTTCGATTTCAGTATGCAGGATAGGATAAATCAGTTAATTGATTGGGGTTGGTTAGACATTTTGTTTCCCGGTCTGGAAGATTAATAAAAAATTAAGGCTCTATTCTAAATAACGATTGATTTGAAAAAAACAACATTGGCTTTTGCTCTTTCAGAGCAATGGGTTAGTGCTTTGTTTGGACAGGGCGTTGCCCTGTTTTGTAACTTTAGCACCGGTGCAGGGAGTTTTATCCAATATTTGAGACTGCCACCGAGTACCACTGCTGTCTTGTTGTAAATGTTAATTGGAGTGTGGGCATGGGTTTGGGTGTGATTATACCAATAGACTTACAGCACTTCGCTTTCAACTTTCAACTTTCAACTCTTTTGGGCTCCGAATTTGGTTTATACAAAATCCTACCA
>CAZJWE010000105.1:0-11471 GCA_964549265.1 uncultured Bacteroidales bacterium
TAAACTCATGGCGAGCTCCATATGACCATTGAAAATCAAAATATAAACATATGAAATAAACACAATCTATGCCTTATTTATGTATTCTGTCGCTTCCCTAAAATCTCTTGCACATCCGCAATCCTCTTCATCTTCGGGTTCGCATCCTGCAAGAGCTATAAATAATAATAGTCCGTTTAAAATATATTTGATCTTGGTCATAAATTGGATAAATTTTTGGATAAAATTATCAAAAAAAATCATTTCTATTGAATATTCTTTCTATATTTTATAAATTTAGGAATTGATAAACGAATTAAAAATATATGCTCATGGAAAATCAATTACCTGTTGGCACTTTAATAGACCATAACCTTTATGGCGAAGGCATTATTGGCAAAGCAAATATCACAAATTATGAAGTATACTTTGCCAAAGGCGGCAAAGTAACGATATCCAAAACAGATGATGAATATACGGTTATCAATCAACCGGAACAATCAGGCGAAAGCAGTGATTCAAATGTTTCGTTTGATGTTAAAGAATTCGAACATCTATTCAGAAATGTGTTGGACGAATATGGGTTACTGCAGGAAACAGTTGAATTAGGTGAAAAATGGCAGGGAGGCATCCTTGTTCTGAAACCTGCAAACGATACAATGCAATCAAAAGAAATACCTGTTGAAACATTTTTCCATAAAATTGTGATGCTCCGCGACAGGCTCAGGGTACTTGAGCAAAACATCAACAGCCATAAAAAGCTCACAGACGAAGAGAAGATAAACCTTCAGCAATACATTACACGCATCTATGGAAGCCTGACTACATTCAACGTACTTTTTAGTGAAAAAGATGATTATTTTGTAGGAGAAAAAGGAAAATCATGATAGCAGTAAAATACTTTTAACCACTAACATCATGGGATTGGCAAAATTATTGTTTCTTTGCATGTATGATTTATAATATGTGTGTATGAAAAATTCTAAAAGATTTGGGACAATACCTGTTTTTTTAACTGCTATCTCAACCATCCTGGGGGCTATATTGTTTTTGCGTTTTGGTTTTGCCGTTGGTACGCTTGGGTTTTACGGTGTACTGATTTTAATTGCCATAGGCCATTTAGTTACCATCCCCACGGCATTTGCTATTTCAGAGATCGCTACCAACCAACATGTTGAGGGTGGTGGAGAATATTTTATCATTTCTCGTTCTTTTGGATTGAATATTGGAGGGACCATTGGCATTGCCTTGTTTTTATCCCAGGTCATCAGCTTTGCTTTTTACATCATTGCATTTACAGAAGCTTTTCACCCCTTTTTTGTATGGGTTGAACATTCGTATGGGATTGAATTGCCACGGCAAGCCGTAAGTATACCGGTCTTTGCAATATTGTCTGCTATCATCCTGAAAAAAGGAGCCAATATAGGCATTGCTTTGCTATACATAGTCATTGCCATTTTGGTCTTGTCTCTCACCTTGTTTTTTGCAGGAACAACTAACTATTATGAGACAGCACGTGCAGGCATCACCAGTGAACCATTCAGAAACCTGGATAATTTCTTTATTGTGTTTGCCATCATTTTTCCGGCTTTTACTGGTATGACTGCCGGTGTGGGATTGTCAGGCGACCTTAAAAATCCGGGAAAATCAATCCCCTGGGGTACTTTATTGGCTACATTCACCGGATTTGTTGTGTATATTTTTATTGCATTAAAATTAGTATATACAGCCCCGCCTTCAGCGCTTATCAATGACCAGTTTGTAATGAGTGATGTGGCAATTTGGGGCCACTTCATTATTCCGCTGGGGCTTGGCGCTTCCACATTGTCATCTGCCATTGGGTCCATTATGGTTGCACCAAGAACATTACAGGCACTTGGAAAAGACAAAAGCCTGCTCAATAGCCGTTTAGACCAGTTTGCCGCCAAAGGCAAAACAACAACAAATGAACCGTTTAATGCTACGCTCATCACCATACTTATTGCATTTGTGGTTGTTGCCATTGGTAATATTGACATCGTGGCCGGCATCATCACCATGTTTTTTATGGTAACATATGGTTCGCTTTGCCTTATTTCTTTCCTCAACCATTTTGGAAGCTCTCCTTCGTACCGTCCCAAATTCCGTTCGCATTGGCTCGTCTCTTTAACCGGATTCATTGCTTCGGTGTACCTCATGTTTATGATCAGTTTTGAGTATGCCTTACTGGCCATTGGAATCATTGTTTTTATCTATCTGTGGATGAATAAAGTACATGCAGAAAGAAAAGGCCTGGAAGCCATTTTCAGAAGCGGCTTATTTCAAATCAACAGGAATTTACAGATTCTTTTGCAGCGCCCTAAATCAATGAAAAAAAAACCCAGCTGGCACCCTTCTGTTGTGTGTATTACAGAAGCCAATTCTGACAGAGAAAATGCATTCAATTTACTTTCGTGGATTTCATACAGATATGGATTTGGAACATACATCAAATTCATCCAGGGATATTATTCAACATCTACATATAAGCAATCAAAAGAGCTCATGCAGTCGCTGATCCAACAAGTAGGACATAAAAAAAGCCATATTTATGTTGACACCATTGTGTCTCCGTCTTACACCTCTGCCATTGCACAGATAATTCAACTACCAGGCATTTCAGGAATGGAAAACAATATGGTCTTATTTGAATTCGACAAAAAACACCCCGGAAACATAGGCCACATTATTGAAAACATTCCCCTGGTGCGTGCCGGAAATTATGATGTGATTTTGCTGGCCGGCTCAAACCGGACCATGCAATTCAAGGAAGGGATACACATCTGGATCAAAAAATTTGATTTTATTAATTTAAAACTACAGATTCTCTTAAGCCATGTTATCATGCATCATCCTGACTGGAGAGGCGGAAAGATCAAAGTGTTTAATATTTCTACCTCAAATGATGAACAAGATGAATCAAGGCAAAAACTTTTTGACCTGGTAATGGAAGGCCGTCTGCCCATCTCCATGGAAAACATTAAATTCATTGATTACAATGAAAACATCAATGTGAAGGATCTGATCAACCAAAAATCATCCGGGGCAGCACTCACCATGATCGGCTTTTTGGAAGAACAACTCAAGCACACAGGCGAAGAATTATTTAAAGGGTATGATGAGCTGGGCGATATTCTGTTTGTCAGCGCTTATTCCGAAGACACCACTGAATAGATTGAATTTTCTATAGTGTGAGTGAGCAGGGGGGCAGGCAGGTGGCGGTAGCAGGAGGCAGTGTGCTTAAAAAACAGCCTGGCAGCAGCACCCTCTCTTGGTGTATGCGGTTGCTCTGAACTGTTTTTGTCGGGGTGGCGAGACTTGAACTCGCGACCTCTACGTCCCGAACGTAGCGCGCTACCTGACTGCGCTACACCCCGAAAAGAGAGTGTGAATAAGAGTGTGTGTATGAAAGCAGGTGCAAATTTAACCATTTATTCATGAAATCCATTACCTGCCACTCATCAATTACATGTTAAAGATAATTTCCTTTGCGCATCTCATTCAACAACTGCTTTTTATCTACCGATACCACACCGGCTTTTTCACATACCAACCCGCCTGCTACATTGGCAATCACCGAAGCATCTTCAATATCTATGCCCGCAGCAATACAGGTTGCCAGGGTGGCGATTACGGTATCGCCGGCACCCGACACATCCGCTACGTCCAGTTGCTCCAGTGCAGGTATGTGTTTGTATTGTTTATTATCACAAAATATCAACCCCAATTCTGCCAATGTCACCAAAATGTATTTAATGTTCAGCTTTTGTTTGAATTCTTTGGCCAATTCATATAATTGATCAAAATCATTCTTTGGGACACGGCGATTATTGCCTTTTATAAATTCTTTGTAATTAGGCTTGAACAGCGTCACATTTTGATAATTAAAGAAATTACGCTCTTTAGGATCTACCAGTACCGGGATATCGGATTTATTCGCCTCTTCTACACATGTTTTTATGATACCGGGCGTTATTACACCTTTATCATAATCTTCAAATATTACCGCATTGATCTCTTTATGCTCCATAAGGTATCTGATCTTCTCAATCATTCGCGACTCGATCTCCTGTGAAATCGGTTTGCTGTCTTCTTCATCTATACGTATCAATTGCTGATTATTTGAAATGATCCTGGTCTTCACGGTAGTAGGCCGGTTTGTATCTTTAATGATGCCTTCGTCCGACATCCTCTTCCGCTTCAGCAATGTTTCAAAAACCCCTTTGTAATTCGTGTCGCCAATCACCGAACAAATAATGGGCTCAGCATCAAGCGCCTGTATATTGATCCCTACATTCGCGGCACCGCCCAACCGGTTTTCTTTTGTTACAGCAGAAAGCACCGGCACTGGAGCTTCCGGAGAAATGCGCTCCACTTCTCCCCAAATATATGCATCAATCATCACATCCCCAATAATCAGGACTTTCAACTTATGAAAAGAATCAAAAATTTTTCTTATGCGTTGATTTTTCACGTTTATTTTTTTGTTTATTCACACAAAAGTATTAATTTTATATTGTTAATAATTATTTAATATAAAAAAATAATTTAGTTAAAGAACAAATATTATATTTGAATATTGAAACTTAATAAGGTGTTTTTAAGTAAACGTTTATATAAAACGATTTACATAATTGTAAAACTTTAAATATTAATGACATGAAAAAAATGACTCTTTTGCTTTCGATGCTTTTTACAATGGCTGCATTGCAAGCGCAAACCGTACTCACTAATAAAAATCACGCCATCAGCGTTGGCGATCATCATCATTTTAAAATATGTAATAATGCAGGGCCGGGAGCCGCAGGTGCAAATCAACTATGGGATTTTTCAGGCCTCGAAGAAGCAAGCGACCTGGTAAGCCATATGTTAGATGGCGACCTGGCAACAGACATCCCTGAAACCAACACGATCATCGAAGAATATGGCAACAAATTTTGTTTTACTGTTGAAGATGATGCTGTAAAACAAACCGGGATGATCACAAAACAAAATACAGTCATCAAATACGATGAACCGTTTGTTAAAATGGTTTTCCCGTTTGCTTATGGTGATACGTATGAAGGAAAATTCAGCGGATATTACAGCAACAACAACCATGTAAGTGAAGTAGGCGGCGAATATAAACTGGAAGCCGACGGTTATGGAACGCTCATCTTGCCCGGCAATGTTAAAATTGAAAATGTTTTGCGTTTAAAAACAACAAGAACAAGATCATATGGACATTGCAGCAGCACCACTGCAATCACCTATCGTTGGTATTGTGATGAAGTACGGTATCCATTGCTTTCCATCATCACATATCAAAACGATGGTGAATCAAAAACATCCCGCACAGCTTATTATGCTGATGCATGGAGAATCATGCAGGACAACAAAGAAGAAAAACAAGAAAAAAGTGCTACTGCAGGCGTAGATGTGAAAATAAAAGTACATCCTAACCCATTCCATGAAGAATTTAAAATCAACTTGTTTGTTTCAGAAACAAGCAACGTAAAAATGGAATTATACAATTCAATGGGAAGCAAAGTGACAAATGTAATGGATGAAAAAATTGAAACCGGACAATACTCCAAAACAATTTATCCTGAAAAAATTGGCATGAGCGATGGAACGTATTATCTGAAAGTCATCGTAGGAGATAAAGTCATTACCAAAGACCTCATGTATATCAAAAAATAAAAAAATAAACATACATCAAATTCAAAACCGGCAGTTTAACTTTGTTTAAGCTACCGGTTTTTTTTATTTTTGTATTGTTGCATCAGGATAAAAACGAATGAACAGGGCTATGACAATAACATTGAACCCATATATAACAAAAGAAATCAGGCGGGGTGCAATATATGTAAAGTATAACAGAAGCACGCTCCTCATTATTCCAAAACCACTCAACCCCTGAACCCATGCTCACTTTATGATCTTTAAAACTAAATACAAACGAATGAATGAACATTTCAGAAACTGATTATCTTGTCATTGGCAGCGGCATTGCCGGGCTTTCCTTTGCATTACGTGCAGCAGAACAGGGAAATGTTTTGCTGATTACAAAAGAAAATCTGGAAACCACCAATACCTTTTTTGCACAAGGTGGTATCGCTTCTGTAACATATCAACCCGACAATTTTGAGAAACACATCCAGGATACCATTTCTGCCGGAAGCGGATTAAACCGTAAAGACGTAGTGGAAATGGTTGTACGTGAAGCGCCCGAAGCCATTCGTGATCTGATTCGATGGGGCATTGATTTTGACAAGAATATCAATGGAGAGTACCAATTAGGGCGGGAAGGCGGCCATACCGAAAATCGCATCTTTCATCATAAAGACAACACAGGATATGAAATCCAGAAAACACTCGAAAACAAGGTAAAAGAACATCCCAACATTAAAGTTTTGGAAAATATTTTTGCTGTAGACATATTAACTCAACATCATTTGGGACGTAAAGTCAAACGCAGCCATACAGACATAGAATGCTACGGGGCTTATGCAATGGATGCCGAAACCAATGATATTAAAACCATTTTATCAAAATTCACTGTAATTGCCACAGGAGGATCGGGCAATGTATACCAAACCACCACCAATCCTCAGGTTGCTACAGGCGATGGCATCGCGATGGTATACAGGGCCAAAGGAATCATTGAACACATGGAATTCATTCAATTTCATCCTACTTCACTTTTTAATCCAGGCGAACGCCCCTCTTTTCTTATCACAGAAGCGTTGCGTGGTGCAGGCGGTATTTTAAAGACCCGCAATGGCCACGAGTTCATGGATAAATACGACCCTATGAAATCACTCGCCCCGCGCGATATCGTGGCAAGAGCCATAGACAGTGAAATGAAAAAATACGGCGATGATTATGTATTCTTGGATTGCACACATATTGATGCCCATAAGCTTAAACACCAATTCCCGAATATATACAATAAATGCTTGTCACTGAATATTAACATAACCAAAGACATGGTCCCGGTTGTCCCTGCTGCCCACTATCAATGCGGGGGGATACGGGTGGACAAAAACGGGGAGAGCTCAATACACAATCTCTATGCAGCCGGAGAAGTATCATCAACCGGATTGCACGGAGCAAACCGACTTGCATCCAATTCATTGCTCGAAGGTGTGGTGTATGCAAAAAAGATTGCTCAGCACACCATCCCGAAACTAAAGAAAGTACAATTGAACAGAAAAATACCTGTATGGAAAATTCACGGAACAAGCCACCCGAAAGAATGGATCATGATTGAACACAACCGCAAAGAGATTCAACAAATGATGAGCAATTATGTAGGAATTGTTAGGTCGGACGAACGATTGGAAAGAGCGATCAACAGGCTTGAGATCATTTATAAAGAAACGGAAAAACTTTATAACAGTTCATTATTATCCCGTTCATTATGCGAATTAAGAAACCTCATCAATGTCAGTTACCTGATCATAAAAATGGCCATTGCCAGAAACGAAAACATCGGACTGCATTATAATATTGATAATGAAGAAAGGTAATTGAGGTGATTGAAGTGATTGTGTTTATCGGGTGTGGTTGGTTTGATTCATTGTTTTTTGTTAAGAGATTAATGATTCCCTAATATTAAGACAAGTGAAATATTATTTTAGGTTGTGGCGAAAAAATAACTTAACAGTGCACAACCCTTTTCATTTTTATAATTGTGAATAAGCATTTTTTATTGTATCTAATACATTTACTAGTTGATCATGGTCTTTTATAGTGAGCAGCTGAGTACGGTATTTTTTAAAATCAGGCAATCCTTTAAAATAAGCAGAAAAATGCGGGCGCATTTCATGCACACCTTTTGGCCAGCCTTTCCAATCAACCGAAAGGGCAAGATGCTCTTTTGCCACTTCTACTTTCTCTGATATGTCAGGAGGTTTTATTATTTCACCAGTGGTAAGATAATGTTTTATTTGATTGAATATCCAGGGATTTCCTATGGCTGCCCTTCCAATCATGATGCCATCTACATTGTATTGGGTGTATGCATTATAAGCTGCATGCGGACTGTCAATATCCCCGTTTCCATAAACAGGGATGCGTATATCCGGATGCTCTTTGGCCTGGCCGATGAGTGACCAATCAGACATTCCTTTGTATAACTGGGCGCGTGTACGGCCATGTATGGTAATAGCTGAAATGCCTGCATCCTGCAAGCGCAATATCACCTCAATAATATTTTTATTTTGTTCATCCCATCCAAGCCGTGTTTTCACAGTCACGGGCAAATGCACTGCTTTTACTACCTCGGATGCCATGCGTTGCATTTTGTCAATGTCTTTTAACATGGCTGCACCTGCTCCTTTAGAAGTAACTTTTTTAACCGGGCAACCGAAATTCAAGTCAATCATATCCGGTTGAGCTCGTTCCGCAATAGTGGATGCACGCTTCATAGATTCAATATCATGTCCAAATAACTGGATGCCCAGAGGCCTTTCATGCTCTATGACTGTCATTTTTTTTTGACTGTCTTCTACATTCCTTATGAGTGCTTCGGATGCAACAAATTCAGTGAACATCATATCTGCACCATACCGCTTGCATAAGGTGCGAAATGAAGTATCTGTGATGTCTTCCATTGGGGCCAACAATAACGGCCGCTGTTTAAATTCTGTATTTCCGGTATGTATCAAAATATTTTGTGTATTTTTGTTTAGCAAACAAAAATATAACTTAAATAGTATATGGAAAAAGGTTTTTTCGGAGATGCTCCTCCTTTTGCAAAATTAATTTTTACAATTGGCATAACTGCAATCATTTTTTTATCCGTTTCTTTTGCAGGCATGATTGTTGGAGCTTTACTATTTGACATCAGTATACAAGAGATTTTTACTTCACTTCCTGATACTTCTAATCAATCAAATGTATCGTTACTTAAATTCCTCCAGATCATTCAATCCGCCGGATTATTTTTAATCCCTCCATTCATCATTGGTTGGTTTTTCTCCCGAAACAGCTATTCTTATCTTACATTAAACAAAAAAATATCTTTATATTCAGGTATTCTGGTGGTTTTGGTGATGCTGAGTTCATTTCCTGTAATCAATTTTTTAGCTAAAATGAATGCCGCAATTGAACTACCCGAACAATTAAGCCAATTGGAGCATTGGATGAAAAAAGCTGAAGAAAATGCCAAAGAAATCACAGAGATATTTTTAAGCAATAACAGTGGCATTCATTTTTTGATAAACTTTTTGATGATTGCCATCATCCCGGCCATTGGAGAAGAACTGCTATTCAGAGGGGTGTTTCAGCGCATCTTTGTAAATTGGACACAAAACAAACACATAGGAATTTTGATTGCCGGGATATTATTCAGTGCATTTCATTTTCAGTTTTATGGATTCATCCCCAGGTTATTGTTGGGCGTATTTTTCGGTTATCTATTTGTTTGGAGCGGATCAATATGGCTGCCCATCCTGGCGCATTTTGTGAATAATGCAGCAGCAGTCATTGTATACAATATTTTTTCCATTGAAGAGGTCAACAACACCATTGATAAGGTAGGCGCCACTCAAAACACATATTATATGGCCCTTCTCAGTGCAGCAATTCTGACAGGGTTGATCTGGCTATTGCATAAACACGAATCCGAAAGCAAAAACCCGGGTTGATAAATGATATTGTTAAAGCATTTCTTTCCTGTAACGAAGTTGTTTGACGTTGGAGAAAGGATAAGTTGATTGAGTGGGGTTGGTTTGACCATTTTTTTCAGGATAGAAGATTAATAAACCCGGCAATTAAGTTCAAATCATTTAGTTTATTACATTGCTCGGCATTTGCTGGAAAATATTCGTGTTATTAAACTGCTGAACCTCATTCCGGCGATAAACGTATACCAATCCATATTCGACAGATTTTCTGCGCTTGGAATCATTGGGCAGGTCATTAAACGTTTCCTCTACTTCATTCCAGATATTCAGTATGATATCATCTGCCTGTTCTCTTAGTTCCGCCAAATTGTTCAATGTCCGGTCTTTATCCTTTTGCAGTGTTTTCTGGAACCTGTATGCTTCCAAAAACTGCTCGTACCTCACCTTCACCAATGCGATGGTAGGGTTGGTGACAGGCGACAGGCCGTTCATTTTCCGCTTTTCTTCCCCCTCAATCAATTGCTTCCCCCATTCAATCACACTTGATTCGGTATTTAGAGGAGGGACTTTATTTTCATAATCTTCAATTCCCAAATAAGTTCTGGTATTTGGATTCATTTCTCCGCGCATAATGGACATGTTGACAACCTGGATAAAATGGGATATGAATAATTTGGCTTTCCTTACTTTTTCGAGGTATGCTTTGTTATTTCTGACCTGGTTGTCGTAGGTGGACTTGTACATTTGTATTGCTTTTTCAAAATAAGGCACAAATGTTTTTACCCGGTTCAATGTTTGTTGGGAAAAGGCTAATTTTAATGGAGGGAGCTCCTCGCCTTTTTTCAGGGCATTTTTCAGGGCCTTTATCCGGGAATTGTCTGTATTGGGGAGGCGTCTGTATGGCATTGTTGAATACTTGTTTAAAAGATGTTAATAAAAAAATATTTTCTGCGAATATAATAAAAAAATAAACACAAGATAGGGTATTCGTACTTTTTTTTATTAAAATTTAACATTTCCCAGCCATTCTAATTGCTAAGAAAAAAGGGGGGGGGAAAGGTGCATAAATAAAAAAAATGCTCACGCCCCCCCCTCTAACAACTAAACTTTTAAACAACCTTGATAATTAAAAAATTCCTGCTGCACGTATAGAAAAAAGTGCAGCAGGAATTTAAGCAGTTACGCATTGGCAGTGGCAGTCTTTGGGGTTTTAGAATTTTGGCGGAGCGGCAAAATCTCATTTGCCACAATTTCGGTGATGTACTTCTTCTGCCCTTCTTTGTCTTCATAAGAGCGGTGGATCAACCTGCCCTCTAAGGCAATTTCATCTCCTTTGCTCACATAATCTTTTAAAAAGATGGCCGTCGCGTTCCAGGCGACAATATTATGCCATTGGGTGTTGGTGACTTTCTCTCCATTGCCGTTCTTATACGTTTCTTTTGTAGCCAATCTGAATTTTGCGACGGATTTGCCATTATCAAATGTTTTTACTTCCGGGTCTATTCCCAGGCGGCCGATCAATTGAACACTGTTTTGTAAATTTTTCATGATGATTTGATTTTTATGATTAAAAAAAATTGTTTGATGCAAATAAACTATCATCTGCCCAAATTATCCGGTGATTAAACGTTTGTAGTCGTTTAATTTACATTTGTAGTCGTTTGTAAACGTTTGTAAACGTTTGTAAACGGATATTGAGTAAATAAATTTAACCACAAGTAACTCATTAATAGTTTTTTGTGCATTTGTTCAGGAAAATTCGGGAATGGATTGTGTTTTGAGGAATTACCAGAGAAAATATAAATTTCATAAAAACAAAGTTCAAAGAATAGGAACACAGATGACGCAGATTAAGCAGAT
>CAZJWE010000106.1:0-11333 GCA_964549265.1 uncultured Bacteroidales bacterium
TATTCATTATATTTGTTTTTTGAAAGAAAGGAATTAATAGAAGTCCCCTTAAATATATCATAGAAGGTTCGTAAGGTTTTCAGAACCTCTTTAGCCGAATGTTCATTTTCATAACTATAATCCCCAATTCCATCTTCCTCTTTTGCATTATTGATGAAGGCTTCAATTTTCTTATCGCTTAGGTCAGCGTATCCATCTCCCAATTCGATCATGACAAAGCGAGCCATGAATTGCAGGTGCTTCATCCGGTTGTTGTCAACATTTAGCAGGCTGAAAAAGGGCAGCTTGTCAGGATTGTTGTCAATGGGTTCGTACTGTTCGTAGTTAAATGTCAGGTCATCTGAATACTTGACTATGAAGTACCGGGTAAGACTTGAAAGTTGAGCATGGGCCACTTCCATATAATTTACTGATGTAAATGAGCAATTTTGGGGCAAGCGTAACGAAGTTAGCGGACATGATGGAACAAACACTAATTAATCTTCCATATTCTTTTGCATAAACTGGATACGCTCGAACGCAGCAGTGTTGGCTTTGTTTTTGGACAGTTTGCCCTGGAATTGATCAATGGAGCCATAGTTGTTCGCATTCATCCATTGTTCCAGTCCGCTGAGGATTTCTTTGATATATGCAAGTCCGTTGTTATACAAGGTAGAGCATACCATTATGGCGGAAGCGCCAGACAACAATTGTTTGATCACACCGGTATGGTCGTGTATTCCTGTGCTGGCTGCCAGGTCACACCCAATGTTGTGGCCTGAAAGGATGCCTGTCCACCTCAGCGATTCAGTAATTTCATCTGGATTGCTCAGGTATTGGTCGGCAATGACCCGTTCTTTGTCAATGTCAACATCGGGACGGAACTCACGGTTAAATAACACCAGTGCGTCTGTTCCTGCTTTTTGCAGTTCGTTAGCTAATTTGATGAGATTTGTGTAGGACTTACCTAATTTCACGGCCACCGGAATGTTGCAATTTTTCTTCACATTTTCTACCAATTCCACAATAATGCCTTCAATCAACCGGCAGTCAAGATCAACATCTTCGGGGATTAAAGTAGAAACATTCAACTCAATGGCATCGGCGCCTGCTTCTTCAAGTTGTTTGGCAAATTCAATCCACTCTTTGCTATGGATGCAATTTACACTCGCTATTACAGGTATTGAAACTGTTGCTTTGGCTTGCTTTATTAATTCGAGGTATTGTGCCACTCCTTGTGGCTTAGAGATATTTTTCACAAACTCTGCAGCATCAGGATACCAAAAATACATGTCATTGGGCTCAATTTTAGCATCAATGTCTGCAAGTATTTGCTCTTCAAAGATTGATTTCAGCACCACGGCTCCTGCTCCGTATTCTTCAATTTTTTTAATGTTATTAATGTCATCGGTAAGGCCCGATGCACTTACAATCAAGGGATTCTTTAATGATAATCCTAAATAATTCGTTTTTAAGTCCATGGTTCTATTCTGTTTTGGTTTATAAACATTTACAGCTAATCCACAGAACTTTTTAATGTTGCTTCATGAAAAAGTTCCGGCTTGTATATGGCTTGTTTAATAAAGTTAATAGCTTTCTCCAAATTCTTTTTTGCTTTCGGTGTCATCTCTTGCTGAAACTCCCATTCATATCCTTTTATGTGAATAAGGTATGTTTGTGGATTGTGATTGTAAATTTTCTGTGACAAGTCGAGCAAAAAACCGGGTGATACGCTGTGCATTGTAAATTCGGCTTTAGAAGATGGCTGTACTTGTGTACATATAAAACCGTCAACATCTTCTTCCAGCGAAGCATCCACAAAAACCACAATGCTTTTATCCTGCATCTCTGCAGAATCTTCTATGTTTAATTGGTAGTTCGCATCAAGAGAAAGATTTGGAATGTTAACTGTTTTTTTCCATTCCTCCAGTTCATTTATTACTTCAACTCCCAGAGCATCGTCTTGTCTTCCAGGATTTCCATATCCATATACAAGAATATTATGTTCCATTAATCTATTATTTAAGTTATTAATATCAATAATTATGCCAATAAAAAAAGCCCTGTCAATGAATGAGCAGGGCTTTTTCTATAATATTTATTCACTTACAAAGACTTCTTATTATCTATCAGGTTATTGTTTTTGTCGTAAAGCGAAATTTCCAGGGGCATTTTGCCCAGAGCGTGTGTTGCACAGCTCAAACAGGGATCATAGGCCCTGATGGCTACCTCCACAGCGTTCATCATGGGTTCGGTAATCTCATTTTGTCCGTTCATTTGCGCTTTGGCAACATAATTCACGGCCTTATTCATCGGTTCATTGTTGTTTGTCGTAGAAACAATCAGATTAGCCATGGTAATCTGGTCATTATCATTGATTTGATAATGATGGAATAATGTGCCTCTTGGTGCTTCTATTAACCCTACTCCTTCATTTTGTTTTTGTCCTTTTGTTACAAGGTCATCTTTTTGAAGGTCGGGGTCTTCAAGTAATTGCTTGATGACTTCGGCTGAGTGTAAAGTCTCGATCAACCGTGCCCAGTGTGTATGAAGACACATGCCATTGGGTTTTCCATTCGTATAAGCCTTAAATATCTCAAATTCTTTTTGAGCTTTAGGTGACGGGATGAAGTCACAATTGTTTAATCTGGCCAACGGGCCAACACGGTACCATCCTTTATCAGCGCCTAATTCACGCATGAAAGGAAATTTCATATATGACCAATCTTTGACTTCCTCAGCAATATAATCATAATAATTTTGATAATCAACATCATTGATAATCTTGTTACCTTCATGGTCAATTGACCTGATAACGCCATGATAGAGGTCCAAAGCACCATCTTCTCTTACCAGGCTTAAATGGTTTGAAGGGAACTTGGCGAAATTATCAACAACATCTTTATTTTTACTTTGATAATCTTTAAAAAGGTCTAATGCAGCCTGTGACCATTCGATCATTTTGTCTGCATTAAAATCTTCGGTGCCTTTTAAGAGGCTGTCGCGTTCTTCAACAGACAGGTTTTTATTAATACCACCTGGTATTGCTCCTGTTCCATGAATCTTTTTCCCGGCTGTTAGTTTAATGACTTCTTGTCCGAATTTTCGCATCATCACGCCTTGTACAGCCAGATTTGCAAATTCAGGTGTTTTGGCTAATCCGATTACATTACGGATGGCCGGGTCGGCATCAATCCCCAATAAGAAATCAGGTGCTGATAAATGGAAAAAGTGGAGTGCATGAGACTGGAACATTTGTCCGTAATGCATCAACCTTCTCATTTTTTCACCTGTCGCAGTAAGACCGTTACTTCCTGCACCAACGATTACATCCAATGCTTTTGCAGCGGCCAGGTGGTGACTTACAGGGCATATTCCACAGAGGCGTTGCACGAGTACAGGCATTTCCCAGTAAGGGCGGCCTTGTACAAACCGTTCAAAACCGCGAAATTCCACAATATGTAAACGGGTTTGTTGTACCTGGTTGTTATTGTCTAAATGTATTGTTACCTTTCCATGTCCTTCAACACGGGTTACAGGTTCTATGGTTATCTTTTTTGACATTTTTCTTCTAAATATTTTGATTAATCAAATTTAAATACTTCATAAGGCAATTTCAATTCATCACCTGTTACTAAAGCAACCAATGCTTCCCATATCAAATCTGCTCTTGGGGGGCATCCTGGCAGGTGGTAATCTATTTTCACCACTTCATGACAGGGATATACTTTATCTAATAAAGTAGGTATTTCGTCATCATTCGGAATCACCTGGTTTGGATTAGAATCTTTATCCTGAACTGTCGGGCAGTTTAAATAAGCTTCCTGTAGGCATTCTTTTACAGGCAATCCGTTACGCATTGCGGGAAGTCCTCCCATAATTGCACACTCGCCAACTGAGATGAGTATTTTACAATTTTTACGGAAGTCTTTTAATACATGCACGTTTTCATCATTACAGCATCCACCTTCAATCAATCCGATATCACATTTTTGTGTAAATTGTTTGATATCATCTACAGGTGATTTATTAAAATCTACCAATTCAACCAATTTCAGGATTCGCTCGTCAATGTCTAACAAAGACATGTGACAACCGAAACAACCTGCTAATGATGTGGTAGCTACAACTGGTTTACTCATTGTTTATTCCTCCGGTTTAAATTTATTGTTCTTTTATATTGCTGCCAATAGGTTCATTATCATATTTGCGTTCGCCAATAGGTTTATCATATCCTTTTTCTTTTTTCAATAATGCACCTACCGGACAAATATCCATGGCTTGTTGGGCTATTTCGTCTGTGATTTTTTCAGCCAATTCAGGATCAATATTGATCTCTACTTCATGTCCGCGTTTTTTGAATGCAAAATAGCTTCTTCCGTTTTCGTCCTTGATCGCACGAATACAACGTTTACACAAGATGCACCTGTTGTGGTCTTTGATAAGCTTCGGGTTAGAACCGTCCACTTCCCGCACAGGATAAAAATAGTTGAATCGTGGTGAAGTCATTCTGAAATTGTATGCCAAGGCTTGCAATTCGCAACTTCCGCTCTTCTCACAAGAAGGGCAAAGGTGATTGCCTTCAACAAACAACATTTCAATGATCTCTTTTCTTAATTCTTCAATTTCCGGAATATCGTTTTCGATTTCCATGTTAGCTGCTACAGGTGTTGTACACGATGTCATTAACCTGCCATTGACTTTCACGGTGCAAATACGGCATGCGCCTTTGGGTTTCAATCCTTCAATATTGCATAATGTAGGAATGTATATATTATTTTCACGGGCAGCGTCTACTATATATGTCCCCTCTTCTGCCATGCATTCTTTGCCGTCAATCGTGAATTTAACTAAATTACTCATAGATATTGCTTTATATAATTATTGATATACTATAGTTACTATTTATGCTTCCACTTTTCTGCCGGAAGCTTCACTTGCATCTTTGATTGCTGCATTCAGGTCAAAACCGGTATCATACGTTTTGTCGGTTTGCAGTCTTTCATAATACAAGTGTGGGAAGTTTTTTATGCTGGACACAACAGGGTTTGCTGCTGTTTGCCCTAATCCACACCTGCTGGCGAGCAATGTTTTTGCCCATTCCTGCATGTCTGTCAGGTCTTGTTTCACACCATGGCCTTTTAGAACTTTGTCAACTTTGCCTAATAAAATGATTGGCATGATCCGGCATGTAGAACACGAACCACATGATTCGTCAATAAAGAATTCGGTAAAATTGGTGACCACATCTTTAATCAAGTCGCGTTTTTTATTGAAGATCATCATGGAACCGCCTGTTGCAAGGTCTGAATAACATAATATCCTGTCAAATTCAACCGGAGCTACCAATGAACCTGAAGGGCCTCCTACTTGAACTGCCTGGGTGTCTTCAGCGCCAACCATTTTCAAAATATCATTTACGCTAAAGCCCCATTCTACTTCATATACACCCGGATACCTGCAATCGCCGGAAACACTTAACACTTTTGTTCCGGTAGAATCGCTGGTGCCCAAAGATTTATACCAGTCAGCTCCATTTAATAATACTTTAACCGCACAGCAGAATGTTTCTACATTATTTACAGCTGTGGGTTTGTCAAGGTATCCTTTTTCTACAGGGAATGGTGGCCTGTCTCTTGGCTCGCCGCGTTTCCCTTCAGCCGATTCGATGAGTGCTGACTCTTCGCCGCATATATAAGCACCGGCGCCAAACTGGATTCGGATATCAAAATCAAAGCCATTCACACCGCCGATATTTTTTCCTAAATATCCTTTATCTCTTGCTTCTTGTAATTTATTTTCAAAGAATGTTTCGAGGTATTTGTATTCATATCGTAAATATAAAACACCTTCTGTTGCACCAACTGCATAACCGGCCAGAGCCATGCCTTCGATCAGGAGCATAGGCCGTTCGGTTAAGATCACCCTGTCTTTGAATGTTCCGGGTTCGCCTTCGTCTGCGTTACAGAAGATATATTTTGGTTCGCCTTTGGCTTTGCGGCATAATTCCCATTTTAATCCTGTTGGGAACCCTGCTCCACCACGTCCTCTGATAGAGGAGGCCTTCATTTCGTCTATGACTTGTTCTGGAGACATGGAGGCTAACTTCTTGATGGCATCGCCTGACGTATAATCCGTGTCTAATACGGGGCCGATCTTTCGGATATTATTTCGCACAATGGCTTTGATGTCATCGGAACTGTTATTGCCATCGCCATATCCTTCACTGTACATTTCTTCCACTTTTTTGCCTGCTTTCATATCTTCCACTATTTCCTGCACCCTGAAAGGTGTGAGGTTCGGGAATACTTTGCCATTGATCAATGCAGCAGGTTCCTGGTCGCTCATACCTATACATGGGGTATCAAATAAACCGATCAGGCCGTCTTTAGAAACGCTGTTGAACTTGCATTCGACTTCTTCTTCGAATGCTTCGGCTACTTCGTCTCTGCCCATCATATTGGCTACTACACTGTTGTTTAAATGTACGGTATATTTTCCGGTGGGTTTGTCAGAGAAAAAATGATAAAATGACATTGTTTGTTCTACATCCGCTCTGGATAAACCTGTTTCTTTTGATATAATTTCAATGGTTTCATCGGATATATAACCAACTTCATCCTGGATGTTAATAAGAATATCCATAAGCCTGGTTTTATCCTTATTAAATCGCTCAATAATGGATTGCACCTGTTTTTCCATAATCAACTAATTATTTTTTAAAATTGTTATTTTTTTCACAATGCAATATTAACAAAAAATATTGAAAAAGGAAAAGAAATTTTGTTTTTATTTAATTTATGGATTTCACAATAATATGCTGACTATTAGAAATAAACGACACACACTCTCTATTGTTGTGAATTTTTTCACGAAAAACTTTATTTCAACGAATTATCTTTTCACGTTCTATTAAAATATCGATATAAATTCAAACATTTAAAAATAATTCAACCCTTACTTCCTTCAACAACCATCACAAATTCTCCTTTGAGTTTGGTTCGTCCTTCATATATCTTGCAGAGTTCTTTTAAAGTACCTCTTTGTGTTTCTTCGTGTATCTTTGTGATCTCTCTTGAAATGCTTGCCTGCCTGTCTTGCCCAAAATAGTCCATAAATTGTTGAATGGTTTTCATTACCCGGTGTGGCGATTCATAAAATACCATTGTCCGTTTTTCTGTTGTCAGCTCCTTTAACCGTTTGGTCCTTCCTTTTTTATGCGGCAGAAACCCTTCAAAACAAAAACGTTCACACGGAAGCCCCGATACAACGAGTGCCGGAACAAAAGCTGTAGCACCAGGCAATGTCTCTACAGGAATATTTTCTTTGATGCACTCTCGAATAATCAAAAACCCCGGGTCTGATATACCCGGAGTACCAGCATTGGAGCATAAAGCTGCTGTTTTCCCTTGTTTCAACTCTTCCACCAATCCCGAAACCTGCTGATGTTCATTAAACATGTGATAAGGACGCTGTGATTTTTGTATATTGAAATGTTGTAATAAATGATGTGTTTTCCTGGTATCTTCTGCCAGAATAAAATCTACCTGTTTAAAAATATCAAGTGCCCTGTAAGTAATATCATTAAAGTTACCAATGGGTGTTGGAACAATATATAATTTGCACGATGTGATTGAATCCATAAAAACCGTTTTCAAGTATTATATTTTCTGTTAATCAGATCAATAAACATTTTAGCATAAGGATTATCCATATCCCATGCAAAATTTTCATTGATATAATTCATGGCCTCTTCATAATCATTGGCATTATTAACAATGTCAATGGTTTCTTTAAACCTGGCTTTATCGCCGTTAAACAATTCCTTGGCAAATAAAAATTTATCATTCACACCCAGTGCTCTGTTGATGTCTGTGATGGGCTTGGATTGAAGCCTCGAAGATAAATCGATTTGTGTTTTAGTCCTTCCTATAGTCTCATTTATTTGGTTTTCAGGAGCAGAAAATCTATCTGCAAATATTTTCCCGGCTTGTTTTTCCTTTTTCTTTACCGGTTGTTCTTCGCTTTCTTCTCCTTTCATTTCTTCCGGTTCCTCTATCTTTTCAGCCTCCGATGCAGATGCTGCTTCGTGTTCAACTTCCAATTCTATTTCATTCATCCTGTCTTGTGCAGGCTCTTCTGTTGACGAATCATTATCGGGTTCAGAGACATGAGGTTCTTGCTTTTCTGTTTCCGGTGGTTTTTCCGCTTGCCCCTCTTCTGGTTCAAACGACTTTTTCATCATCGAAAATATTTCATACATATCCCTTAATTTTCCCAATGCAATATCTATTTCAATTTCAGGTATTTCTCCGGCATCAGAAGATTGGAATTTTGTAAGCAATGCTTTGATCTCATCCATGTCTTCATGCATCTGTTCAAAAGTGTTTTTATAGTTCATCATTCAATATCCTGTGTTTTTTTAGCTAATTTTGTAATTTATCCTGAATCAGGTTTTTTCTTTAAAACATTAAAAAAAATAAATTATTATTGAGTATAAATATAACGATTTTATTACGAACCGGACAAATAAAAAATATTTATACCAGAGTCTGTCTGTACTACTCCTGGCACTCAAAACCCTAAAGCTGTGCCGGCAAACATTACAGACATAAACCTTTGTAGGGTATCAGACTTTGTTGACAAATTTTTATATCTCCAAATGTGAAAGAATATACTGTAAATACAATAGCACATATTGTAAATGGCACTGTTCAGGGCAACAGGAACCAACGTGTGCATCATATTTTAACTGACAGCCGGAAACTGGCCTTCCCGGAAGACAGCCTCTTTTTTGCAATACGGGGTGAACGGCACGATGGTCATCATTATACAGAAACCCTTATCAAAAAAGGAGTTACATGTTTTGTAGTGGATGATATACCTGTTAAATTAAAAGAAAAAGCAACATTCATACAGGTTCAGAATACACTGGATGCCCTTCAGTTACTCACAGCTCATCACAGGAAACAATTTTCACATCCGGTTGTAAGTATCACCGGAAGCAATGGCAAGACCATTGTTAAAGAATGGCTTTTTCAATCATTGTCGCCTGAATATAAAATAGTAAGAAGCCCCAGAAGCTATAATTCACAGGTTGGTGTGCCGCTATCTGTCTGGCAGATTGACAATGAATATGACCTGGCCATCATAGAAGCCGGCATTTCAAAGCCGGGTGAGATGGAACGATTGCAACAAATCATTCAGCCCGAAATAGGCATATTCACAAATATTGGTGAAGCACACCAGGAAAACTTTCAACACATACAAGAAAAAATAAATGAAAAACTAAAATTATTTCATCATTCAACCCATTTAATATACTGTAAAGACCATAAAGCAATAGATGAGGCGGTATTAAATTCCGCTCACCTCAGCAATATCAAGATTTTCACATGGTCCTGTTCGCCTCTTGCCGATCTTCAGATTATAAAAACGGTTATTCAGGAAAACAAAACAACAATCATTTTACACTACAAAGGCCGGGAGCATACAATCCAAATACCATTCACAGATAAAGCATCGCTGGATAACATCATGCATGTCTGTTGTATGATGCTCTTGTTCGGATATTCATTCGACATTATCTCCAAAAGGATGCATGCACTTTTACCTATCGGGATGAGGCTGGAAATGAAAAAGGGGATCAACGAATGCACCATTATTAACGACAGTTATAATTCTGACACCGGTTCATTAAGCATTGCACTTGATTTTCTTGAGCAACAGCATCAACATGACAAAAAAACGCTTGTTTTATCTGATATCCTGCAAACAGGAAAACCGCCTGAAACGCTTTATAATGAAGTGGCAGCGCTTATCCGGGAAAAACATATTAACCGCTTCTTTGGCATCGGTAAATCAATTACAGAATACAAAGATATGTTTTCAATCCCCGGCAGTTTTTATGATTCCACACAGGCATTTTTAAATGACTTTTCCAGGCATACGTTTCACAATGAAGCCATTTTGTTAAAAGGTGCACGAGCATTTGAATTCGAACGCATCAGCACACTGCTTGAGGAAAAAATGAACCGCACTGTTTTGGAGATCAATCTTAATGCGCTACAGCACAACATGAATTATTTTAAGTCATTGCTTTCTCCTGCAACAAAGATGATGGTAATGGTAAAGGCATTCTCTTATGGCAGCGGATCGTATGAGATAGCACACATGCTACAATACCAGCACGTTGATTATCTTGGGGTTGCGTTTGCAGATGAAGGCATAGAACTGCGAAATGCGGGTGTTTCCCTGCCCATTATGGTCATGAATCCTGATTCGTCAGGTTTTGATATGATGATTAAATCCGGTCTCGAACCTGAAATATTTGACTTGCAAAGCCTGTACTCATTTGATAAAGCTGTTGATAAAACAGGCAGCGAAACCATTTATCCGGTGCATATTAAACTGGATACAGGAATGAACAGGCTTGGGTTTTATGATGATCAACTGGATGAGCTGATTGCAGCACTGAAAAAAACAAAAAATGTCAGGGTAAAATCTGTGTTCTCGCATCTCGCTGCAAGCGATTCACCTGAACATGATGATTTCACCCACTTGCAGATCAACCGGTTTGAATCAATGAGCAATAAAACCCTGGCATCCCTTGATTATCCTGTTGACCGTCATATTTTGAACTCTGCCGGAATAGAACGTTTCCCCAAAGCTCAATACGATATGGTGCGCCTGGGGATCGGGATATATGGAATCAGTGCTGTGGATTCATCAAATGTTGAACATATCAGTACATTGAAAACATATATCGCCCAGATTAAACAAGTGCCTTCATCAGAAACCATTGGTTACGGGAGGCAGGGCAGGATAAACAGCGACACAACCATTGGTGTTGTCCCGGTTGGATATGCTGACGGCATCAACAGACTGCTAAGCAAAGGTAAAGGAAAATTCATCGTGAATGGCCAATTTGCCCCTATTGTCGGCAATGTATGCATGGACATTACCATGATTGATATTACCGGACTGGATGTAAAGTCCGGAGATGAAGTCATTGTATTCGGAAAACAACAACCCATCTCCATGTTGGCAAACCAATTGAATACCATCCCGTATGAAATCCTGACAAGCATTTCCGGAAGGGTAAAACGAGTGTATTACCAGGAATAAATAGCACTAATTTAATTAGTGTTTGTCTCTAAAGTCCAACTTCTTCGTTGTTGCTCGGAATCCAAATCCTCAAATACACCAGTATTCTCCGGTTTAGATTCCTCACACGCCTCGAATTTGAACTTTATAGAACAAACACTCAAGTTTATAGACAGGCACTAATTAATTAGAGTGGCTCTATTCTAAATAACGATTGATTTGAAAAAAACAACATTGGCTTTTGCTCT
>CAZJWE010000107.1:0-3269 GCA_964549265.1 uncultured Bacteroidales bacterium
ATAATTTTGCCTTCTCTTTTTATGATTATATAAACAATTAAGGAGATTAACCATGGCCGGCAAACTTGAAGAACTGACCCAAAAGATTTATCAGGACGGTGTAACTAAAGCCAACAAAGAATCAGAGCAAATTATCAATGACGCCAAAAAGCAGGCTGAAGATATTGTTAAAAATGCAAAAAAAGAAGCACAGGAAATTAAAGATAATGCCAGGAATGAGGCTGAAGACATTCACCGCAAAATAGAAAATGAATTAAAACAGTCATATCAACAAACGTTGCGTCAGATACAACAAAAAATTACAGACCTGATTGTAACAGAAGTAACGCAAAACCCTGTAAAAGAAGCGTTTAAAGACAATGATTTTGTCAAAAAAATTATTGAAACAGCCTTAAAAAATTGGGTGCAAGACCAGTCAAAAGTGGATTTGATGTTATTGCTTCCAGAAGGAAAGGAAAAAGATTTGGCAAAATACTTTGAAGCACATACCAAAGATCTTATTAACGGATCTCTTGACGTAAAAATTGACCCTGATTTAAAATCAGGATTCAAAATTGGGCCGGCAGACGGTTCATATCAAATTACGTTTAAAGAAGATGATTTTCAAAATCTTTTCAGAAAATACATACGTCCTAAAACAATAGATTTATTATTCGGAGAGAAGAAATAAGGATTTTGTAATATGATCACTCAAATCACTTTAAAAAATAAATATTATTGCCTTGTCTCCGGGTTGGTTGAGCTAACATTTGGACAGGAAAAACTGCCCATTTCTCAACATGATTATATCTCTTTGCTTAAAAGGGATTTATATCCATCCGATTATGAGTTGGTCAGGTATTATTTTATGTTATACGACCAGGAAAATCTCTTAAATACACTTGAGGAAAATGAAAAACCATTTGACGAAAGAGGTGTATTTAATAAAGAACAAATTGAACTATTAGCCAATACCAAAGAAATAGAACCAGTGGATGTATTGCCCGGCCAATTTTATGATTATTTGAAAAACTTGGCAATTCATTATAATAATGATATTCCTTTCAATCCAGATTTAAGCTGGGAAAATCAATTTATATCCGAATTTTATGAATTCGCACGCAAATCCGACAATCAATTTGTCCGTGAATGGTTTACATTCGAAATGAACCTTAAAAATGTAATTACAGGGATCATTTCAAATACATATGACCTTAATGCTGAGAAGGAACTAATTGAAAATAATGAAGTGACAGAAGCCATCAAAAGTGTGAGAGCAAAAGATTTTGGTTTGGCAAGAGAATATAACTTCATTGATAAATTATTGAACCTGTTTGAAAATGCTACAATTACAGAACGTGAAAAAGGCATTGATCAAATCAAATGGGAAACACTAAATCAAATGACTACCTTTTTCTACTTTTCAATAGAAAATGTTTTAGCATACCTTATAAAGGTACGTATTTTAGAAAGATGGACATTATTGGATGAAGAAAAAGGCAGAGAAACATTTGAACAAATTATTAAAGAGCTGAAAAATAGTTACGAATTTCCAGAATATTTTGTAGTATAATGGCACAAAAACAGAAAACAAAAGGGACAATAAAGGGAGTCATTGCGAATCTGCTAACAGTAGAAGTAACCGACCCTGTACATCAAAATGAAATTTGCTATGTAGAGCGGGATAAGAACCGTTTAATGGCAGAGGTGATTAAAGTAATGGGGAAGTATGCATATGTACAGGTATTTGAAGATACCAGTGGTGTAAGGGTAGGCGATAAGGTTACCTTTGACGGACATATGCTCGAAGTAACATTAGGCCCCGGCTTGTTACAAAAGAATTTCGACGGTCTGCAAAATGACCTTGACCTGAAAGAAGGCTTATTTTTGCATAAAGGAGATTATACTCCCGCATTGGATGAAGAAAAAGAATATGAATTCAAACCCCTTGCCAAAAAGGGAGATGAAGTCACCACAGCAATATGGCTGGGAGAAGTAAAAGAAAACTGGATACCTCATAAAATTATGGTTCCATTTACGTTTAAAGGAAAATATACAGTTAAAGACATAAAAAACGAAGGCAAATATAAACTAAATGCAACCATTGCAGTATTGACAGATCAGGATGGCGATGATCATGAGGTAAGCATGATTCAAAAATGGCCTGTTAAAGTTGCAAATAAAGCATACAAAGAAAAGCCCAGGCCATTCAAATTGCTCGAAACAGGAATTCGTACCATGGACTCAATGATTCCAATGGTAGAAGGTGGAACAGGGTTTATACCCGGCCCGTTTGGAAGTGGTAAAACAGTACTACAGCACGCCCTTTCAAAACAAGCAGATGCCGACATTGTGATTATGGCTGCATGCGGTGAACGTGCTAACGAAGTGGTTGAAATTTTTAAAGAATTCCCGGAACTCGATGACCCGCGTACCGGACGAAAATTGATTGAACGTACTATCATTATTGCCAATACATCAAATATGCCGGTGGCCGCCAGGGAGGCTTCAGTATATACAGCTATGGCTATGGCAGAATACTACAGGGCAATGGGATTGAAAATCCTTCTTTTGGCAGACTCTACTTCTCGTTGGGCTCAGGCGCTCAGGGAAATGTCAAACAGAATGGAAGAATTGCCAGGCCCCGATGCTTATCCGATGGACTTGTCTGCTGTCATTGCAAACTTTTATTCACGAGCAGGGTATGTGACCTTAAACAATGGCGAAACAGGCTCTGTTACATTCATCGGTACAGTATCACCTGCAGGAGGAAATCTGAAAGAACCGGTCACCGAATCCACCAAAAAAGTAGCAAGGTGTTTTTATGCGCTTTCGCAGGACCGTGCCGATAGTAAACGATATCCGGCCATTGATCCGATTGACAGCTATTCCAAATACATCGAATACGATGAGTTTAAAGAATATGTAGAAGACAAAATATCAAGCGCATGGGTTGATAAGATCAATAAAGCCAGGACAGCATTGCAGAGAGGACAGGAAGCACGGGAACAAATCAATATCCTCGGAGATGACGGGGTACCATTGGATTATCATATCACTTTTTGGAAATCTGAAGTGATTGATTTTGTTATCCTGCAACAAGATGCATTTGATAAGGTTGATGCTTCTTCTCCTATTGCCCGGCAGAGATATATGATGGATAAAGTATTAAGCGTACTGGATACTGATTTTGAGTTTAAAGGATTTGAAGAAGTAATTCAATATTTTAAAAAATTGATTAACCAATTTAAGCAAATGAATTACTCTGAATTTGAGTCAGATAAATATAA
>CAZJWE010000107.1:3279-11176 GCA_964549265.1 uncultured Bacteroidales bacterium
AAAAAAGAAGAGAAAGAACTAGATAAATTAATCGAAGAAAAGAAAGCTAAATAATGGAAACACAAGCTTTTCAAAAAATACACACAAAGATTAACCAAATTACCAAAGCTACTTGTTCGCTTAGTGCACAAGGTGTTGGTAATAGCGAACTGGCCATTGTGAATGACCGGTTGGCACAGGTTGTGAAAATTATTGATGACGAAGTAACATTACAGGTATTTGGAGGGACAGAAGGAATACCTACAAATGCAGAAGTTGTTTTCCTGGGGAAAACGCCAACGATGAAAGTAGGAGAGGAGCTCTCCGGACGTTTCTTAAATGCTTATGGCGAACCCATTGATGGAGGGCCCGCTGTAGAAGGTAAAGAAATTGAAGTAGGAGGTTCAACAGTTAACCCTGTAAGACGCGAACAACCCTCTCAAATGATCCCGACAGGAATTGCAGGGATTGACCTGAACAATGCATTGGTAACAGGGCAAAAAATCCCGTTCTTTGCCGACCCGAACCAACCTTACAACCAAATTATGGCAATTGTGGCATTAAGAGCCAAAGCAGATAAAATTATCCTCGGAGGTATAGGACTTACCAATGACGATTATTTATTTTACAAAAATATTTTTGAAAGCGCTGGAGCACTGGATCGTATCATTAGTTTTATCAATACAACAGAAGACTCACCTGTTGAACGACTGCTTATCCCGGACCTTGCTTTGTCTGCCGCTGAATATTTTGCCATAGAGAAAAATCAAAAAGTATTGGTATTGCTTTCCGATATGACACTTTTTGCTGATGCATTAAGTATCGTATCCAACAGGATGGACCAAATACCTTCAAAAGATAGTATGCCCGGTTCATTATACAGCGACCTGGCTGCCAGATATGAAAAAGCAGCACAATTCCCTGATGGAGGTTCAATTACCATTGTAGCTGTGACCACATTATCAGGAGGAGATATCACGCACGCTATTCCTGACAATACAGGATACATCACCGAAGGCCAGCTGTTCCTCCGAATGGATTCCGACATTGGTAAAGTAATTGTTGATCCGTTCAGAAGCCTTTCGCGACTAAAACAACTGGTCATTGGAAAACAAACAAGAGAAGACCACCCACAGGTAATGAATGCAGGGGTACGTTTATTCGCTGATGCAGCTAGTGCCAAAACAAAACTCGAAAACGGATTTGACCTGACCGATTATGATAAACGGACACTGGATTTTGCAAAAGGATATTCTGAAGAATTACTTGCAGTGGACGTAAATGTAGATACAGAGAAGATGTTGGACATTGCATGGCAATTGTTTAAAAAACACTTTAATAAAGAAGAAGTCGCCATTAAAAATGAAATGGTTGAAAAATATTGGCCTAAAGACGAATAATTATAAAATAAAGTAAAAAAAAAGAGAATTCAGACCTATGGCAATGAAGATTCAATATAATAAAACATTCATGCAGCGCATTCGCAAAATGCTTGATACACGTGTTAAAGCATTGCCGACGTTGAAAAATAAAGAATCTGCTTTAAGGGTTGAGGTGAAAAAAGCCAAAGACACTGTAGAGGATTTGGATCGTAAATTAGAAGAAAAGAAGAAGAGCTATCAGGAAATGATGGCACTCTGGTCTGAATTTAACCCGGAACTGGTTAGTGTTAAAGAAGTGAAATATACCACCAAAAAAATTGCAGGAGTACAAACACCAGTATTGCAAGATGTTGATCTGGATATTCAACCTTTCAGTATATTTAATAATCCTGCCTGGTTTATGGATGGCATTGAAACGCTCAGAGAGTATATAAAACTCGCCATTGAACGGGATTTCTTCCAGAAAAAGATGGAAATCCTCTTGTATGCACGGAAAAAAACAACACAGAAAGTGAATTTATATGAAAAAGTGCAAATACCTGAATTTCAGGACGCTCTAAGAAAAATAAAACGATTTTTAGAAGACCAGGAAAATCTTTCTAAATCATCACAAAAAATAATTAAGAAAAGAAAAGCAATAACATAATGATTGTACCAATGTTAAAATATTCGTTCCTGGTATATCACCAGGACCATGAAGAATTCCTGAAAAATCTTCGTGAGATAGGAGTGGTGCATATCATGCAAAAAAAAGGGGAATTCTCTGAAGAAGCAAAACAAGCATTCCAACAAATTGAACGATTAAAAAATGCACAAAAATTCCTGGAAAAACGAGATATTGAACCACAAAAACAGGAAAAAGACAGAGATGGAATCGAAGTATTGCATGAAATTCAAAATAAGCGTGAAGAAATTGATAAATTCCGACAAGACATCATAGCGATCAACAAAGAAATCATCCAACAGGAACCCTGGGGTGAATTTTCACCGGACAACATCCAGCAGCTCGCACAAAACGGAATACATGTTCACTTTTTTATTTGTCCCGTCAAACAATATGATGATCAATGGGAAGAACAATATTACATTGAAAAAATAACGGAAAAAGGAAGTGATATTTATTTTGTTTTGATTACACGGGATGATGAAAACATTGAATTAGATATAGAAGAAATAGAGCCACCTGAAAAGTCAATCACTCAGTTGCAGAACGATAGGGATGCCTTGGGAAAACGCATTGAAGAGATTAACAAAGAACTGGATGAATATGCGGCAAAATACATTGATTTAATTCATGATACCATTTTAACCATACAGGAAAACACAGAATTTGAAGATGCAATATACAACACCGAATCCGAAGCAGAAGACCAGGTGATGCTCACAGAAGGATGGGTGCCTGACATAAAAGAAAAGGCATTGGTGAATTTCCTGGAAGATCAAAGTGTTGTATATGTCAAAGAAGCTCCTAAACCCAAAGAAGAAAAAGAAGCAAAACAGATTCCTATTTTGTTGAAAAATAATCGTTTTGCACGGGTTTTTGAGTTAATTGGAAACATGTTCCTCCCACATTATAAAGAAATAGACCTTACTCCGTTTTTTGCCCCTTTCTTTGTGATGTTTTTTGGCTTTTGTCTTGGTGATGCAGGTTATGGAATTATTTTTGTGTTAGCAGCTACATTATATAAGCCCAAAGCAAAACAAAAGGTAAAACCTGTATTAACCATGCTGCAATATTTTGGACTTGCCACCATTGTTTTTGGTGCATTGACCGGAACATTGTTTGGTATCAGACTGTATGAAAAAGCCATGTTTAGTAGTATTGAAGATTGGTTTATCACCAATCAGCAATTGTTTGATTTATCAGTTATTGTCGGAGGTTTTCAAATTGTCTTCGGAATGTGTTTAAAAGTTGCCAATCAAATCAAACAAAAAGGATTTATTTATGGTGTGTCCACTATGGGATGGATTTTATTAGCCCTTAGTTCTGTTGGTTTCTTTATGTTGTTGCCTGAAAATATTCAACCGACACTAAAGCCTTTATATATCGGGTTGGCTGTACTTAGTGGAATAATGATAATCTTTTTCAGTAAGCCTGGAGCAAATGTATTTGTTAATCTCGGACAAGGATTATGGGAAGTGTATTCAAATGTAACCGGACTACTTGGAGATTTTCTATCATATATCAGGTTGTTTGCTATCGGTATTTCAACTGCCATACTTGGTTTTGTGTTTAACCAAATGGCCATTTCCTTAAGCCCCGATATACCGGTTTTAGGACAGCTTGTCTTTGTAATAATTTTGGTATTTGGCCACAGCATTAATATTTTTATGTCATCGCTTGGATCATTGGTGCATCCTATGCGTCTGATCTTTGTAGAATTTTATAAAAACGCCGGGTTTACCGGTGGTGGAAAAGATTATAAACCTTTTGCAAAAGTAAAATAATAAATAAATTTAAATTGTTTAATAATTAAAATTAGGAGATACAAATTATGAGTTTAGCAATTATTCTTGCTTACATTGGCCTTGCATTAATGGTGGGATTGGCCGGAATTGGCAGTTCTTTCGGAGTTTCTATAGCCGGGAATGCCACAATTGGCGCATTAAAAAAGAACGAAGAAGCATTTGGGAGTTACATGGTATTGAGTGCTATGTCGGGTTCTCAAGGTCTTTATGGCTTTGCAGGCTTTTTCCTTCTGAATGATGAAGCAATCATTAATTCTGAAATGACAATCCTCTCCGGAGCCGCTGTTCTGGCAGCAGGATTAGCACTTGGTTTGGTTGGTTTATTGTCTGCTATACGGCAGGGGCAGGTATGTGCAAATGGTATTGCAGGAATCGGAGACGGGTATGATGTATTTGGAAAAACTCTTATCCTCGCTGTATTCCCTGAATTATATGCCATTATTGCACTTGCAGCAGCGTTCCTTATCAGAGGAGCATTAATTTAAACGTGAACACAGTAAAAGCACAAAAAAATATCTTTTTTTTGTGCTTTTACTACTATCTAAAATATTAAAGCGATTGTACCTGCAATCGCTTTTTTTTGTATAATTCATTGAAATACATGCATTAAGAGGTGTAATCCAGCCTCTCATTCTCACCCAAATTACTTAATTAATCAACAAAAAAAAAGCTCCGATTATAAATAACCGGAGCCTCCTGAAAGAAAAGGGTAACGATATATTTAAATTGGAGGTTTAAATTGCTTTATTGCCCTTCTCTTCAGTTCTGATCCTGATGCATTCTTCCAAAGGAGTAATGAATATTTTTCCATCCCCAATGTTACCTTCAGAATTTGATTTAGCAGATTGTATGATTGCATCAATGGTTGTTTGGACGAAATCATCATTCACAGCAATTTCAAGTTTTATTTTAGGAATAAGTCCGGGAACTATTCGTTTGCCCCTGTAGATTTCTTCTTCTACTTGTCTTCCGTGTCCGGATACCCTGTGTACAGTGATCCTGGTAATATCTGCCTGAATCAGGGCTTCTCTGACCTGATCCAGTTTTTTTTCGCGAATAATAGCAGTGATTAATTTCATTAGTATATTTTTTATTGAGATTAGACCATAAATATTAGCTTGGATTCAGCATGCCATACCCTTGTTCACCATGATAAGCCGAATCAAGACCTTGCATTTCATGTTTATCAGATGATCTGAGGCCTATTGTTTTTTGTATGATGACAAGCAAAATAAGTGTTATCACAGCTGCATATACAATAGCAATTGCAACGGCCGCAGCTTGCACCCCTAATTGTTGAAGGGTTCCCCACGAGCCTTCAACAGCATTCGAGGCTTCCTGCATCCAACTGTCACGAATAAAAAAGACCAGCATGATAGCGCCTACAATACCACCAATGCCATGTATTCCAAATGCATCGAGGCTATCATCATAACCCAGTCTGTTTTTTACTAATAACCCCATATAACAAATAATTGATGCGATGGCACCCAATGCCAGTGCACCTGCGGGTTGAACAACTCCTGCTGCCGGTGTAACAGCAACCAATCCGGCCAAAATTCCACTTGCAAATCCCAGAGCAGATGCTTTCTTTTGATGAAACCCTTCAATGACCATCCATGTTAGTGCTCCTGATGCTGCAGCTGCCTGGGTTGCAGTTAATGCCTGTGCTGTACTTAATCCACTTGCTACACTGCTTCCTGCATTAAAACCGAACCATCCAACCCAAAGCAAACCTGCTCCAATCATGGTTAAAACAAGGTTACTTGGCGGCATGGATGTTTTAGGATAACCCCTTCGGGCACCCAAATAAATTGCAGCTACCAAACCACTGATTCCGGCAGAAATATGAACTACCGTACCACCGGCAAAGTCTATTGCCCCCATAGCTCCCAGGTTAAACAAAAAGCCATCACCAGCCCAAACCCAGTGACAAAGAGGGTTGTAAACGATGATTCCCCATAATGCAATGAATACTATATAACCTTTAAATGAAACACGCTCTGCAAATGCACCTGCTATCAAGGCAGGGGTAATGATGGCAAATTTACCCTGAAACATTGAAAAAACATATTCAGGTATTCCTTCATCCATGATGGTCTGGTCTATTCCCCGGAGAAAAAGATAATCACTGTTCCATCCGAACCATCCACCCAAAACGTTACTGCCAAAACTCATAGCATACCCCAAAATAACCCATAACACAGCCATAATGCCCATAGCAGCAAAACTATGCATCATGGTGCCCAATACATTCTTTGTTCTTACGAGTCCGCCGTAAAACATAGCTAACCCCGGAATCATTAATAATACCAGTGCTGTTGATGTTAACATCCATGCAGTAGCTCCCGAATCTATTTCAACGCCTTCCGAAGCAAATGAAACCATCGGTATACTGAAAAAAATCAGCATAATCAACTTAATAGATTTTAATTTTTTCATGATAATTGATAAATTTTGTAATATTTTTAATTAAATTAATAAAATAATGTAAGTTTTATGCAAATATATATAATATATTATAAATAATCAATGCATTTTTGTTAAAAAATTATTTTACCCCGATTTATAATCATTAATTTTAAGTAAAAGTCGTATATTTTAATTTATTAACGTGTTTTATTAGGGGTTGATATTTTTAAAATACTAATATTTTAATTTAACCCTTGCTTTTAATTAAGTTGACGAATTGTTTAAAGGTATATTAAATAATTAATGCTAAATATATTTGTCTATATCAATAAAAAAATGTAATTTTGTGGTTCATTGAGAAGGAGATAAGGAGCTTATTTATTTTTTCTGATATTTTTAAATTATAAATCGGAAAGTTATTGTTCAATTATAGTTTAATGTAGTTTTTCTACAAAAAAAATGGAGGTTTTCAGATTTGCAAAAAAAATTACTGCTTTTTGGATAATAAAAACATACCATCAGCGTAATATATTAATATTATAGAATTTACTCTTTCATAACTTTTAAACTCATAAAATATATGAGACAATTAAAAATTACTAAATCTATCACCAATAGGGAAAGTCCTTCCTTAGAAAAATATTTACAGGAAATTGGCAAAGTGGAATTATTAACTCCAGAAGAAGAAGTTGAATTAGCACAACGAATTAAAAAAGGAGACAAGGTTGCACTTGAAAAATTAACCAAAGCTAATTTGCGATTTGTTGTATCTGTTGCCAAGCAATATCAACATCAGGGATTAAGCCTTCCAGATCTTATCAACGAAGGGAACCTTGGGTTGATAAAAGCTGCTGAGAAATTTGATGAAACAAAAGGATTCAAATTTATATCATATGCAGTTTGGTGGATACGGCAGTCCATTTTACAGGCTATAGCCGAACAATCCAGAATCGTGCGCATTCCTCTTAACAAAGTAGGTGATTTGAACAGGATCAATAAGTCATTTAGTAAATTAGAACAAGAACATGAAAGAGCACCTTCTACTGATGAACTGTCTAAAGACATTGATTTGCCTAAAGAAAAAGTAAAAAGTGCCATCCAAATTTCAGGCAAACATATTTCAGTAGACGCCCCTTTTAAAGAAGATGAAGACAATAATTTGCTGGATGTAATGGAAAATAAAGAATCACCGGTAGCAGATGATACATTATTGCATGAATCCTTAAGCAAAGAAATCGAAAGAACATTGAATATATTATCTGATAAAGAAAAACGGGTTATTCAACATTTTTTTGGAATAGGAAGGCCCGAGATGTCTTTAGAAGAAATAGGCAATCAATTTGGCCTTAGCAGAGAAAGGACAAGGCAAATTAAAGAAAAGGCAATAAGAAGATTAAGACAATCATCAAAGAATAAGCTTCTTAAACCTTATTTGGGTTAGTAGATTGCATAAAAAAAGCCTCCCTTTAAAATGGGGAGGCTTTTTTTATTGGTTGGTTCTATTGCATATATAGTGGAAGTTATATCCTGAGGTATACGGAATGTAGAATTCAGAATTCACAATTGCTTTATAACAGGTTTCAAAATTTACACACTTATTTTGTATACCGACAAAACTAATTGGTGTTTGTTCCATCATGTCCGCTAACTTCGTT
>CAZJWE010000108.1:0-10953 GCA_964549265.1 uncultured Bacteroidales bacterium
CCGCTAACTTCGTTACGCTTGCCCCAAAATTGCTCATTTACATCAGTAAACTACGTTTTGTGGGGCTGCGCAAGACACGTTATTGTGAAATTATAATCTTCTTTATAACCTGATGAGTATCCCATCTGAACTTAATAAAGTAGGTCCCATCTGTTAGCATAGAAAGATCAATTTTATTTGTTTTTCTAAGATTCAGATTTGTTTCATATACCTTATTCCCTAATATATTTCCAACTGAAATTTTTACATTGGATGTATGAATATTTTCAGGATTACGAATGAATATAATTCCTTTGGATGGAACAGGATATACCCTGATTTGATGTCTGCTCATCTCATCAACACCGGTATGTGATGTAGAGAAATTCCAGTTTATACTATCATTTCCAACATTGTCTGTATTTTTAACCGTCCCTGGCGGAATGAACACCACATAATCTTTCTGGTCTGAAAAATCTTCATGATTTATCAAAAGGATATTATTAATGGTATCTACAGATGCCACGACATCATTGACCAGTTGATTGTTTTGGTCTTTAATGGTGACCCCGTTAAGATTACCAGCCCAGATATCCTGATTGAATTCTGCCTGGACATTTACATTGTGTTCGACTCCATTTGATCCATTTGCAGGATTGTATGAGATTATTGCAGGCGCTATTAAGTTCACCTCGTAATTCTTTGTTTCTTTGCATCCATTGCCATCTGTTACGGTGAGTACATAGGAGCCCCGTGCCAAACTTCCTGTTGTACTCTGTTTGCTACCATTACTCCATAAGTAATCATATGGAGTAATGCCACCGCTTGTTGTAACTTCAATAAACCCATTCGCACAGGTTAAACAGCTGGCAGCATAAACCTGGCTGGTTATGGTCAATGGAGCAGGTTCATCAATTTGATATTGTTCTGAAATAGAGCAGCCTTCGACATCTGTGACTGTGAGCGAATATGTTCCGGGAGATAAACCTACAATAAGATCATTTGTGGAATCGTTGCTCCATGCATATGTATATGGAGTAACGCCACCGGTTACACTGTCAAGCAATATTTTACCGTTATTACTTCCTGCACATGTCACATCATGAATAGAAGGATAAACATTGAAAGAATCGGGTTCCCAGATCGAAAAATTTTGAATATGCTCACCGCTTTCTGTATCTGTGATTGTTAAAGTATAGATACCTTCATCTAAATCGTGCAAATCCTGTGTGGTATCTCCGGTGTTCCAATTGTAAGAATAGGGAGGTACTCCACCGGTGACAGTCAGGATGTCTATCATTCCATTGTTATCTCCAAAACAAGATATATGATTGCGTACATAATCCTGTAAATATATGGGGGGTGACATGCCAAAAACTTCAAATGAATCAGTTGCAAAACAATAATTTGCATCTGTAACAGTAGCATAATAAATGCCTTCGGGGATATACATTAAACTTTGTGTGCTGTCTCCTGTATTCCATTCATAAGAATAAGGGGACACACCACCCTGAACAGACAAATGAATTTCACCGTTTGAGCCATTGATAACCGAAATATGTAAAATTGAATCTTCTATAATGATGGGATCAGGTGGAGCTATTGTGAAATTTTTTGTATTGATACAATTGTTTACATCTGTAATAATAAATTGATAATCACCCGTTGAGAGGTTGTCTAAATAATACGGGTCAGTATTGATGTTATATATTGTATCAACCGGCGTGGAATTCAGTGTATACACCATATCATAAGGTGGAGTTCCGGCCGTAAAATCAATACTTACCCTGAAACTATCCATTTGACAAACAGTGTCCATATTATTTGCAATCGAAATATCAGCATCCGGAGGTATACATGAAGAAACCGTTACAATGGTTGAATCAGTGTTTATACAACCACTAACCCCTGTTACAGTTACATAATACACGCCACTGTCAGCTTCTGTAGCAGATGGAATGACAGGATTTTGCTGCGTTGATGCGAAAGTGTTGGGCCCGCTCCATGACCAGTTTGTAGCCTCTCCTCCTGTTTCGGTGAGCTTGAGGCTGTCTCCTGATTGAACAGGGCTGTTGCTTACGGCAATGACATTAGGCTTTGCATTAATTGTGACAACTACACTGTCAATATTTTGACATCCGCCTGTGCCGCTAACAGTAACTGTATATGTTCCGCTTGCTAAAGATGTTACAGCAGTAATAATCGGGTTCTGCAATGATGAATTAAAAGAATTTGGCCCTTCCCATGACCAGTTTGTAGCAATACCAACCGAATCATGGAGGTATAAGTCATCACCTTCGCAAATAGGACTGTTACTTCCTGCATTTACATCTATAACGCTATCTATGACAACATTCACACTGTCTATATTGCTACATCCTTTGCTGGTTGTGATTGTTACATAATACATGCCACTATGAGAATATGTTGTTGACGTTATTGTTGGATTTTGATCAGTGGAGGTAAAACTATTTGGCCCTGACCATGACCAACTACTTGCATTTCCTCCTGTTTCGTTAAGTGTAAGGCTATTACCAACACACACCGGACTATTGCTGCCAGCTGTAGCTGTTGGACGTGAAGGCGGTTCTACGATAGTGTATGTTGCGGAATCTTTACACCCCACAGCATCTTTAACAACAACTTTATAATCGCCTGCAGTCAGTCCTGTCTGATCTTCGTCATCAGAAACCAGCCCTGAGCCGTTTGATGTAGACCATGTAAATGTATATGGCATGGTGCCATTTTCTACAGAAATATTAATGGCTCCATCATTCCCCCCAAAACATGTAACATCTGTTGTTCTTAAATATTTGTTTGATTTGTATGATGTATCACCCAGTGCAATGTACCTGATATCTATAGTCACATTTGAGATGGTATCTACCAGGCTAGCCCAGTTAAGGTGGTCAATGATTGAAATGTCAATATTATCGGCCCCTGTTAAATCATATTCGTATGATTGCCATTCGGTTGTGAATGAGGGCTTGTATTGAGACCAGGTAGATGCGCCTGTTGAATCAAGCACCCTCATTTGAATACCACCTGACAAATCTTTACTGGCCCGTGCTTCATAATATAAATAAGGTGTAGCACTTGCATCAATAACAGAAGTGCTGTCAAAAAACAAGTTTACATTTGCAAATTGTTGAAATGCATTCTGAATATGAAGCATATAATCACTTTGAGAAAGAGTGATTGTACTCCATGTATCGGCATTCCAGTGAAATACATTGGTTTTACTGTGGTTCGTGCCTTTAAAATAATCAATGAATGAATTTGCAGTATACTCATACCACTTTGTAGGTTTGTCAATGATTAAACTGTCGGGGCAGGTACCGCAATTAATACTAACATTCACCGGTTTTATATCAGCGCAGGGAGCCTCTCCGGCTTTAATGTAAAATGTTCCGGATGAAGTAATGCTATCAGGTTTGCTTAAAGGGATTGTTGCGGAAAAGTCTTCCCAATAAGTTAATGTGTTATCAAAATAATTATAAACAGTGATATCTTTTATATCCCAATAATCCTTATCAATTGTAGTTGTTAGTTCTAATTTTAAATATTTACCCCACACACCTAAAGCATTGATTGTTTGGGTTGAGTTTGGACTAAAAGGTCCATAATCGCCTAAAAGTGTCCAATTTATACTGTCATTCGAAAGATAAAGTTTACAAATACCATCGTCAAAAGTAATATCTCCGGAGGTGATTTCAATTTTACTAATATCCTGAACAGACTGCATATTCAAAACAAGATAATTAGTTTTGGTGGTACGGGGTTGTGCATTTAAATAGGTTGTTTCATTTGTATCCAGAACACCGGCCATTCCATCTGCATCGTCCCACCATGTCATATCTGAGCCTCCTGTCCAGCTGGTTTTGTCAAGTGCAGTACATGTTTTTCCCAATGTACTTCCTGAAGTAACGGCCGGGTCTGTTATATCTACAGAAGGGCATCCTTCCGCAGGATCAGTGATGGTGAGTGAAGCTGATCTGTTAACCATGACAGTTACTTTATCTGTATTGGTGCATCCATTTGCATCGGTAATTGTAACATTGTACGTCCCTCCATCAGATAGCGTAGCAGTGCTATTAGTGGGAGACTGTGAGGTAGAGGTGAAACTAAATGGCCCTGACCAATTCCAGCTAACAGCATCACCGCCACTTTCTGTTAGTTGTATATCATTGGATTCACAAACGGGTGCCGTTATTGCACCCGAAGAAACGGTCGGTTCATAAACGAATATTTCATTGGTATCTGCGCTTGTTTTTGAGTCATTATCTGTGGCTACTGCTATTAATGTAAATGAGGTATCTTTTGAAGGCAAGGCATAATCGCATGTAAACGGCGATGTTGTATCGGTTCCTATAAGCGTTGGCCCAAGGTAAAAATCAACTTGTTCTACAGTCCCGTCATTATCATATGTATAAGTCTGAACATTCAGTGTGTCTCCTAAGCATAAATTTGCTGAATCACCGGGACTTTGAATATAAACAGATGGTTTGGAAATACTATCGAATACAACAACTGAATCAAGATAAATATTGGTGGCGGCTCCTTCTCCCATCATGAAAGTAAATATTACATCTTCCATTGTTTCTGTGCATTCAAAATAATAAGGGCCATAGGTGCCGGGCAATGTATCTAGTATCAAACTTTTCGTCCAGGGAGTGTTACTGGTCGATTGTTGTTGAAACATGATGCTGACGGGCTTATTGGTATCAGCATATCCCATAAAATAAACTTCATACACTCTTCCTGCTAAAATCAATCCATTTTCAGGAAGTTCCTGGTATAATTGATACTTCCAGTTAGCTTGATTGGGTTGGGGAATAATTATTTTAGCAGCATTTGTGCCTGACAAATTAAGCCCTGTTTCTACTGACCAGGTAATTTGCCTGTCACTCCAAGAAAGCTGGCCATCATCAAATTGGTAATTATCAATCAGATTTTGTGAATGGATTCCTACAATACATATAAATCCAATGCTTATAATGGTAATAATTTTTTTCATGACATATATTTTATTTAACAAATCATTGCTTATTACAAATATACGTTATATAATTTATATGGTTGCAAATTTAAAGTTATATTTTTGTTATATTGAAAATTGATTTAACATTCAAATAATCATAGAAGTATAGAAGTATAGAAGTATAGAAGTTAGAAGATAGAAGGTTCAATTAACACCATTCACCATTAACAATTCATCTTAAAAGGATTGCAAACAATTAGGTTTTTAATAGCATTGTTCTGATGAATAACCAAGCCTTATACAGGTTTGAAATTCTGTAGCGTTGTTTTATTAATGTATGAACAGGTGCACATTTAATTTTTTGCAATAGCTTTAAATAATAAGTATATGCTAAATACACTCCCCGTTTACTTTTTTTGTCGAGTTTCTTTATTCCCGGCAAAGCGTTGCGAAAGCTTGTTTCAATGTCCTGTATAATAGAATCTTTGTTTTTTTCTGTAATGTTCTGAAAGTCAATTCCTGGAAAGTAGATTCTACCACGCCCTTCAAAATCACTGCCTATGTCTCGTAAAAAATTTACTTTTTGAAATGCCCTGCCTAAATTTCTGGCCTCTTCTTTTAACGACATATATTTTGAATGGTTATTCCCTGTAAACACTTTCAGACACATTAAACCAACCACTTCAGCAGAACCGAATATGTATTCATCAATACTTTTCAAGTCATGATGTTTCCGATATAAGTCTGTTTCCATGCTGTTTAAAAAAGCATCAATTGTATATTGTTCTATTGCATATTCATTCACAACCCATTGAAAGCTGTCAATGATCGGGTTGCTGCTGATATTACGTTTAATGGCCTTATAGGTTTCCTGTTTAAACTCTTCAAATAATTCTTTTTGGGGATAATCAAAGAATGTGTCAACAATTTCATCGGCATATCGCACAAATCCATAGATAGCATATATAGGAGTTCTTAGTGATTTGTGAAATGCTTTGATTCCCATCGAAAAAGATGTACTGTATTTTTTTGTAGTGATTTTACTGCACGCAAGATTATTCTTTCGATATAACTGTATATTCATAATTAAGACAAGTCAGCTTGATATTTTTTTTGTTGTTTTTTGTTGACATCATTGATCATCCGTTCAATGGTTAGTTTTGAGCTAATCACAGCCATAGGCAATCCTGTACCAGGCAGAGTGCTTGATCCAACATAGTATAAATTATCATATTTTTCATCTTTGTTTTTGGGCCTGAAGTATCCGATTTGATTTAAGTCATGAGCCAGGCCTAATCCACTTCCTTTATATAAATTAAACATCTCATTCCATTGCATGGGATCAAGTATTGTTTTGGATATCAATTGTTTTTGTATGTCAAACCCGGTGCGTTCCGAAAGATCATTGATTATCGTATTTGCCACTTCATTGCGGTCCTCCCAATTGGTTTTGTATCGCAGATCAGGGACCGGACATAGGATGAAAATTGCTTCGCACCCTTTGGGGGCAGCTTCTGGATTTAGAAATGAAGCAACATTTACATAGTAGTAGGGGTTTTCAAGTGTAATGGAATTTTTAAATATTTTTGATGCATATTCCTTAAAATTATTGCCAAGAAAATAATTGTGATGATCCAGGTTTTTAATTTTTCCTTGAACGCCCAGGTACATAGTAAACGGAGCCAGTGTCCATTTTTTTTGTTGTAGTTTCTCTTCTGAGAACGCTGGCCTGTGCATTACATTACCTCTAAACCATGCAGCATCTGCATTGACTACAAAATAATCAGCAGTCCATAATTTACCATTTTGATCAATAAATCCGGTAATGGTATCCTGATTTTTTTGGAAATCTTTGATTTCTACATGGTAATGAATTTTAACCTGCTCCTTTTCCAATTCTTGGATTAAAGATTTAACAATTTGGTACATCCCGCCTTTGACATTGAAGTATCCATCATGCTTTAATTCTGTATAGGTAAGCATCGAATAAACGGCAGGAGTATCAAAAGGTGTTGCACCCAGGAAAAAAGCCACAAGAGAAAAAATGACTTTAACTTCATATGAAGAAAAATACCTTGATAGTTCCTGCCAAACAGAACGAAACATCTTAGGTGCATGATGTAAGGGAACTGTCATTAATTGAAAAAGAAATTCGTAAAATGTTTTAAAGTTTTTGTTGATGATTTTGTATTCTGTATCATGAAATAATTTACCGGTATTGTTCAGAAATCGTTTCATTTTGTCCTGAAAACCGGGTTCAATGTCTTTAAATTCCCGGGCAAGTTTATCCAGGTTTTTATATATAATGTATTGTTTTGGATTGTTCCTGAAATTGACTGTATACAGCGGGTCAAGCTCAACAAATTCAAACAACTGATCAATGTTGCAATCTTTCAAAAAATCTCTAAACACATAGCTCATGCTAAAAAAGGTAGGCGCCATGTCAAATGTGAAACCATCTTTTTTAAGTTCATTGAGTCTTCCTCCTGCCTGATGATATTTTTCAACCATTTCTACGCTGTATCCTTGTTTAACAAGTCTTAGCGCAGTAGTCAGGCCGCCTAAACCAGTGCCTATAATTAATGCTTTTTTCATTTACCGCTTTAAATAATGAATAATAACACAATTTATATAAAAAGAGGGATTTTATTTAAGAATTAACGATTTATTAATAAAAAAAAGCCTGATTTCTCAGGCTTTTTTTTATGTTTTCAAAATATTATTCGAGGCAATAGTTAAAGTACATGGCCCAGCCTGATCCACCAAAGTCTGGTCCATCTGCCCATGCATTCAATTCTGTGGTGACTGAGTTGCAAATATTATTTATGGATATGGTTGTTACCTGTGCAATAGTGACCTGGGTTTTTAGCTCGGGAGAATCTTTAACGCCAGGGTCTAATATCACCAATACTTTGTGGCCGCAGTGAGGAACAAATCCTTCTCCATTTAAAAGAGCATCTTCCACCATCACATCAACAATTGATTGGTCAAAATTTAAATGAGCTATTTCAGGAGTTGGCTTTATGTCGTCTATGAGAGTCCATATAGCTGCCTGTTCTTCAGCGCCGGTTGCACCAATGGCTGAATAATCCTGGTTGATCATATAGTTTAAATTATCGAGGTTTTGAGGTTTGTCTACAAGCAAGCTCAAAAGCATGTCGTCATCTGAGTAGCTGGATACCATGTTCATCTCATATTCTTTGCCGGAATAGATGACATGGTCTAAATCAACACAATTACCAGGATATGAGCCATTAAAATCGCCTGCTCCTGAGATTGTGGTTTCAAAATAGTGAGGATCGCCCTGATAGTCAACTTCTACTTTAACTTTTTCCGGTGGGAGCAGATCATCCAGGATATTCAGGTTTGATTCCCGTTGTTGTACTATAGCATGTGCTAATATGGCTACATTATTATTTCCTCCTGTACTCATGTCTTCATATTTATAAGAAAGTACAATGGGGTCATGCGTTGTGTTCACTGTGAATTGAGAAATATCGGGATCACCTGTACTTGTAATTAAAACATCATTTTTTGAAGGGGTGATGGAAACATCGGTTTCTAACAAATACCATCCTTCAGATTCTATAATATATTCTATATCTACATTTTGTCCGTCTTTGGAAACCACTACCTTACCAATTACTTGATCTACGTCAGCAATAAGGTCTCGTTCAATTGTTTCCCCACACACAACAGGCAATAGCTCAACAACTTTTGGGGTGCAGCAAAACGCTTCCAGTTCTGCAGCTGTCATTGTTTCAACATACGTCTGATAGCCCGGTGAGGTGATTTCAATGGTGTATTGATCGTAATTGCATTTGTAATATACTTTATTTGGTACTACGTCTGAAGAGATGTCTTGGGTATACACATAGTCGCTTGCGGTGATTGTGATTTCGCCATCAAGCAGTGTGTTGGTTCCTAATTCGGATACACTGAGAGAGAAGCAACACAGATCAACCTGGTCTATCACAAACCATGATAATCCAAAATCTTCAGGTGTGCAATCGCAATCCTGCACACACAATATTTGTACTGTGTAATCCTGGCTTTTATCCTTTTCTACATCCATGGTCAATGGTAAAGGATTATCTACGAAATCAGCATATTCGGAACCTGTAATCGGAACTGCAAATAACACATTGCCATGTGCGTCTACCAGTAGGAATTCTGTGAGGTTATACTGTCCGACCGGCAAAGCAATTTTTTGTGTGAAAATTTCACCGTTCATTTTGTAAACGGTCAACGGAGTTGCATCAAAGTCAGTCGCTTCTCCACTACTGGTTTCAATGGTTACCAGTGCAGAAACAACATTGCTTAAATCGCAATTTGTACTCTTAAGTGTTTTGGATGCAAAAGAAAATGAGATTTCCCCTTTTCCATTTTTGTCCGGAGCCTCTTCTTGTTCTTTTTCACAGCTTAAAACCATCGTCAAAGCAATGAAAAGAGCTAACAATTTTGTAATGGTTCCTGTATTTTTCATCTTTGTATAAATTTTAATGATACCATAATAATAATTCAAAATTATGAAAAAAAATCTTATATATGAAAAATTATGAATTATTTTTAAAAAAAATGATAAAAAATATATCAATCGTATTTAAATACGTTTTTAATCTGAGCATTGACAATTAAAAATAAAAACGAGTGAATCATTCGAATCAACCATTAGCAGACAGGATCAGGCCCGATGAACTAGACGGTTTTATTGGGCAGGAACATCTTGTGGGAAAAGGCGGGATCATCAGAAAGAGCATTGAATCCGGGAACATCCCTTCATTTATTATGTGGGGGCCTCCGGGCGTTGGGAAAACAACTCTGGCAAGGGTTATAGCCCACTTAACAGACCGCGTTTTTTATACACTGAGTGCTGTTCATTCAGGTGTGAAAGATGTAAGAAGCACCATAGACAAAGCAAAGAAACAACAATTTTTTAATCGTCCGAATCCTGTTTTATTTATTGATGAGATACACCGATTCAGTAAATCACAACAAGATTCTCTTTTAGATGCCGTTGAAAAAGGGATTATTACATTGATCGGTGCGACTACTGAGAATCCATCTTTTGAAGTCATCTCTCCATTGCTTTCGCGTTGCCAGGTTTATGTATTAAAACCTTTGGATAAAGAACTATTGTTGAAGCTGCTTAACAGGGCCCTTACCCACGACCCTGTTTTAAAAAGGATGAACATAAAGATTGAAGAATATGAAGCATTGTTGCATTATTCAGGCGGTGATGCCCGTAAATTACTTAATGCCCTGGAGTTGGCAGTAAATAATGAGGCTGGCCATGAACAGGAAGATATCATCCTGAACAATCAAAAAGTGAAAGAAATTTTGCAAAATAATATGGCAATTTATGATAAGCAGGGAGAACAGCATTATGATATCATCTCAGCATTTATCAAATCTATCCGCGGAAGCGACCCCAATGCTGCTGTGTATTGGCTGGCCCGAATGATAGAAGGCGGTGAAGACCCTAAATTTATAGCCAGAAGGCTTATCATACTTGCTTCCGAAGACATCGGACTGGCAAATCCCAATGCACTCTTGCTTGCCAATAATTGTTTCCAGGCAATCAATGTTATCGGGATGCCGGAAGGCAGGATCGTTTTATCAGAAACTGCTGTTTACTTGGCATGTTCACCCAAAAGCAATGCGTCATACATGGCCATTAATAATGCACAAAAACTAGTGAAAGAGACCGGTGACCTACCGGTGCCATTGCATATCCGGAATGCGCCCACAACATTAATGAAAGATTTAGGGTACTCTAAAAATTATAAGTATGCACACGATTTTAAAGGAAATTTTATGAAAGATAATTTTTTACCTGAAAAAATCCAAAAAACAATGTTATATCTTCCTCAATCCAATGCAAAAGAAGAAGAATTCAAAAAACGGTTGAATATATGGTGGAAGGATTGGTATGATTATTAAGGGGACTTCTAATAATTCCTTCGCATCAAAATTTTCAGAGTTTTTCATAG
>CAZJWE010000109.1:0-10937 GCA_964549265.1 uncultured Bacteroidales bacterium
TGGGCTGGAACACTCTTGTTTTTGCGGTGGGATTTTCCTTTTATTTTTCTTTCAATTTGCACCAAATTTTCATTGTTGGTAGTTTTTTCTTCGGCTTGTTGGTAACACTTATATAACGACAGATGTTTTATTGAAGTTCCAATAATTTTTATGTAAAAATAGCAATAATTTTACATTTTTAAGCAATATATACTTTATCTTTCCTTGCAATTTATTTTATTTTTGTTTAAAATCTAAACTTTATGTTTGATTTATGTCAAAAACTAATAAACGCATATAATGTCAATTATCTTACATATATTAAATTGTTTTAAGCTTTTTTTATTTTAATTTGAATTTTTAAAATTTAATACTTTTTTTGTTTTACACTTTTACATCATGAAAAAATATGATATTCTATTTACCGGACATCTTTGTATGGATGAAATACAACCTTATCAAAGTGAAAAAATAAAAGCCCCGGGAAGTGCTGTTCTTTGCGGCGCTGTTGCAGCGGCTAGGACCGGGAAAAAAATTGCCGTATACACGCGATTAGCAGAAAAAGACAAACATCTCCTGGAATTGCTTACAAACGAAGGCATTGAAACATTTACTCATTATTCACCACATACAACACTAGCCGGTGTTGTTCATCCTTCTGAAAACCTGGATGAACGAAAATTGTATATCTATAAAAGTGCCGGGCTAATGGATTTTAGTCATTTCCCCCAAATTACAACTTCACATGTGCACTTAGCGGGAATAAACAACCATGAGTTTTCAATGGATTACATCAAAGCAGTAAAACAATTGGGAACAGGTTTATCTGTTGATATGCAAAGCTTTGTAAGACAGATCAATAAAGAAACCTGTGAAATACAATTTGCTGATGTTACTTCAAAAAAAGAAATTGTAGGCATGATGGACATGGTTAAACTCGATGTTGTGGAAGCAAAGATTTTAACCGGGGAAGATGACATAGAAAAAGCTGCCATTCACTTTGAAAACTGGGGTGCTTCGGAGACCATCATTACCCGTTCTGATGGGGTGTTAGCAAGGGTTAACGGGGAAACATATTTCGAATCATTTTCAAACAAATCATCTATAGGTAGAACCGGAAGAGGAGACACCACATTTGCAGCATATTTATCCGCACGATTAGACCATGATGTGGAGTACGCATTAAAATTTGCAGCCGCGTTGGTATCCATTAAAATGGAAACAGGAGGATATTTTTCCGGAACATTGGAAGAAGTAAACGAACGAATGAAAACATAAAACTAAAAATATTCAACTATAAAACTAAAAACTTTTTTCGAACTAACTTTTTTTAACTAATTAACTTTATCAAAATGAAAATTCCATTTATTGTCAATCAAAAAAAAGCATTTGAGATGTTCGACAGCGATGCAAAAGACCTGTTGCGCCTCAATTTAATGTACCATTTGGTTTTTCCTATTATTATGATTTTTGTTCAGGCATACTTGTGGGGAAATGCCAAAGATGCCAGGATTAATATTGTCTATACCCTGGGAAGTTTTGGAGGGAATTATATCGGATACCTGATCAATGGGTTTTTGCTCAGGAAAATATCCATCAAACCACTTTTTTATATAGGGCTTATTTTAAGCGTTCTTCCCATGGCTCTCATTGTGTATTTTATTGATATTAAATTATCAAATGTTGTGTGGTTTGGGATTATCTTTGGCGTTGGAACAGGCATGTATTATTCATGCCGGAATTTTTTATCATACCTGGCAACAAATGATGAAAACCGGAATTTTTTTGCCGGATTAGAACAATTTATTATCATAACAAGTAATTTTTTGACACCTATGTTTTTCGGATTTATTATTATTGGCCTTGGAGAAAAATATGGGTGGTATGAAAAACAAACTGTTTATAAAGTGGGCATGGCCATCTCTATGATTATGATGTTTTTAACATGGTTTATCATCAAAAGAACAAATTACAAAAGTCCTCCGGTCAGCAGATTTTTATATTTTAAATTTGATAAACTCTGGAACTATCAACGGTTTCTTTCGCTTTTTATCGGCACTGTTGAAACCGGGATTTATATGCTCATGGCACTGCTCATCCTGAATGTGGTAGGTGGTGAAAGTGCTCTGGGACTCATAGAGAGTTTAAGTACCATATTCTCTGCACTGGTGGTATACTTTGTAAGTAAAGCATCAACTCCGGCACAACGGCCTAAAATCATGCTGGCAGGTGTCATTTCCATTACTGTAGGAGGATTAATCCTGGGAATTGAATATTCTATAATGGGTGTTTTAGGATTAAAAATTTTCCAGATTATAGCAGACCCGTTAATGCACAGCTCATACAGAGCTACATGGTGGTCTGTTATTGATGCGGTATCTGCTAAAGAAAAAAAATCAGAATATTCATATATGATTGATACGGAATTTTTTATTAATTTGGGAAGGGCTTTAGGAGGAACATTCCTCTTGATTATGCTATATTCAGGGATAGATATTAATGAAGGATTACGCTATATCTTTTTAATATTAGGCCTTTTGCAATTCATATCGTATGCACTGATTAAACATTTAACGAAAAAAACATTGAAACATAAAGTAACAGAAATAAACTAAACAAACACTATGGCAACAAAATTTAAATCAGACGACTGGAAAAAGCTTTCAGTAAAAGAAAAAATAGGGCAAACATTCATCCATATGCCAAATCCTGAAGAAGAAATCAGGCAATATGGAAGCCTTAAAAACTTTTTAGCGGAAAATCCTATCGGGGGGATGTTTTCCCTGAACAGAGACGGAGAAAATTATGCGAATAATCTACTCGAACGCTATAAAGAATACCTGGATGCATGCCCCATTCCTTTATTTCAAATAGATGATATGGAATCGGGTGCAGGATGTAATATAGAGGATTTAACACACCTCCCTCATGTCATGGCGCTTGGCGCAGCAAATTCAGAAGAGCTGGCATACAATTACGGAAAAGCTACAGCTATTGAAGCACGGTGTGCCGGGGTAAGCTGGGCATTTACACCGGTTGTGGATTTACCTTTAAACCCTATCAACCCAATGACCAATCATCGCTCAGTCTCCGATGACCCCGAAATGGTAGTCCGGTTAGTATCTCAAATTGTAAAAGGCATGCAAGATCATGGTGTTGCTGCAACCTTAAAGCATTTCCCAGGAGACGGGGTTGACTTTCGTGATCAGCACCTGCTTACCTCGTGCAACGGCCTTACCATGGAGCAATGGTGGAAATACAGTGGCCGGGCTTTCCAGGGATGTATTGATGCCGGTGTATATGCAATCATGCCCGGACATATCACCCTGCCTGCATACCAAAAAGAGACAAAAGACGGGCTCTATCTTCCTGCTACTTTATCAAAAGAACTGCTTACCAATTTGTTAAAGAAAGAAATGGGATTTGACGGGGTCATTGTTTCGGATGCCTTAGTGATGTCTGGATTTAAAGGATACTATACCGATGAACAGGCAGACATTGAAGCATTTAAAGCCGGATGTGATGTAATGTTATGGACAACACCCAATTACATGGAAAACATGATTAAAGCAGTAGAAAGCGGAGAAGTTTCAATGGAGCGCCTTGATGATGCGGTTGAACGGATTTGGAACCTGAAAATGAAGGTCGGATTGTTTAATGATGATTTTGAAGCCGGCTCTTCACTAACTTCCGAAATTTCCAATTTTGCTCAACAAACAGCTCAACAAACAGCAGAAGAAAGCATTACATTATTAAGAGACAAAAAAAACCTGCTCCCCTTAAATCCGTCAGAACACAAAAAAATCCTGTTGGTGGGAGTAGCTACCCAACAAAACAAATTTGAGCCTTTTAAACATCTTAAAAAAGAGATGGAAAAACGGGGTGCAGAGGTAACTTTGCAAAAAAACCTGCGGTTTGAAACAGACTTACAATACAAAGATACTGTATCTGATCAGTATGATTTAATCATATTTGCGATCAACAGGCACCCACATCACCCCATTGGCCCTCAAAGCTTTTTTGGCGAAGAGGCTGAATCTATTTGGGCAGTGAACAGCCTGGACAGAAATAAAACCATGGTGATCTCATTTGGAAATCCATTTTTCTTTAATGAATATTTTGAAGCGGTTCATGTATATATCAATGCATATTCATATGTCCCTGCTACACTCGAAGCAACGGCAAAAGCACTGTATGGAGAAATACCATTCAATGGAAAATCCCCTGTTAATTTGTCGCTCGAAAAAATTAAAACTGCAGTAAATTTAAAATAACCAGATGAAGAATTTCTTCCGGAAGGAAATACAAGCTTTTGATGTTTTTGATAAAAACGGTAAACGCCTTATTACAGTGAATATGATGTATGCCATGGTATTCCCGTTTATCGTTTTGTTTTCAACAGCATTCTTGAACCGCACCACAGGCAACCAGGTCATTGCAATCATCAATGGATTCGGCTTTAGTATAGGGCTGGTACTGGGCAGCATCACCAATGGATTGCTTTTGAGAAGAAAAGCAGACATCAGGTATTTGTTTGCACTTGGCTTGTTTCTTAGCATTGCCTCCACATTTGTCATGATGATGTTTGCTAAATCCACCATTGGTTTTTACATCATCTTTTTCGGATTATTTTCAGGCTATGGCGGTGGACTGTATTGGTCAAACAGGCAATTTCTTTCTTTTCTGGTTACAAATGAAGAAAACAGAAACTTTTTTGCCAGTCTTGATCAATTTTTTAAAATCTTCTTTGAATCATTAATCCCTTTTCTGTTTGGAACCATTATCATCATGCTGGGCAGAACCACAGGCTGGTACGATGAGATATTTGCTTACCAGGCCGTAGCCGGCATCATGGTATTACTTATGATCTATGCGGTGGTGCTTGTTTTAAAAAGTTCATTTACATCTCCCGTAATCAACAAATTTATTTATAAAAAGTTTCATCGCGTTTGGAATAAACACCGTATGTTAGTACTCCTTTTTGGATTTTTACAAAGTGGATTCATGTACTTTATTCCTTTATTAATATTAAATATAGCTGGTGACGAAACTGTGTTGGGAAAGATAGAGCTTTCTACAGTAATCTTTTCTGTGATCACCATCTATATCCTTGGACGAATCACCACACCAAAACACAGGTCTAAAATGATGTTCTTAGGAGCACTTTTAATCATTGCTGGTGGTGCCATACTTACCTTTACAATTAACAACCAGGGTCTTTTTTTGGGTGTAATCAAAATTTCATTTTTAGGAGTTATCATCATGAAAATATCACAGGTTATAGCACAACCTGTTGTTAACACTGCTTTTGCATCCACCAGTATGTCGGACATCGGTAAATCTTCTGCCATTGAGCAGCGAGACAGCTATGCATATGTATTCGACAATGAATTATTTATGAATATTGGCCGCTCTATTGGCGGATTGTTGTTCATCGCCCTGAATTATCTTGTTTCTCCTACCGGGGCACTGCAATACATTTTTATAATCATCGGGCTTTTTCAAATCCTGTCGGCTTTATTGATTAAAAAACTTACAAATATAAATATAGATTATGAAAGACATATTTACAATGAACGACTGGCAACGGATCAAAAACGACTGGGACGCGTGGTGGGATGGTAGGCTGGACAGGCCAATGCTGGTAATCCGGAGATTAGATCCACCCCAGGGCATCACATTTCCAAAAGGCCAAAATCTTCCGGTGTTTAGTGATTTTGATGACAGCCCCTTACAATTTCCTTTAAACAAAAATATAAATGAACTCTTAGATCATTACCAGCAACGCCTGGAATGTACGCGGTATTATGGTGATGCATGGCCAAAATTCTGGCCTAATTTTGGACCGGGAATCCTTGCAGGTTTCCTGGGTGCAGAAGTGCATTATTCCCATGAAAACAAAACCATTTGGTTTGACATTGGGGATAAAATGCCGGCGTCTGACTTTAACCCGGCCTTTAATCCTGACAACATATACTGGAAACGGGTGAAAGAAATTACCGAAGCAGCTGTTGAACGCTGGAATGGTCAAGTTCAGGTAGCCCATACCGATTTAGGAGGCAATATGGACATTTTATCAGCACTCATTGATGATCAGGACTTATTAACAGGCATGTTGCTCAACCCTGAAGAAATTTCAAAGATTACTGGCAGTTTAACTGATGTTTGGCTGCAATATTATGATGCTTTGTATCAAATAATAAAAAAACAAAACCTGGGAACGTCTCCCTGGGCTGGTATCTTTTCTACCAAAAAGTGTTATATGTTGCAATCGGATATGGCCGTGATGATTGATTCTTCTATGTTTGAACAATTTGTTCTGCCGGATATAAAAAAATGCTGCGATCATCTGGATCATGCATTTTATCATCTGGATGGGAAAGAACAAATTCAGCATCTGGATTTGTTGTTTTCTATCCCTAACCTCCATGGTATCCAATGGATCCCCGGTGCCGGAAACCCTCCTGCCGAAGAATGGATTGACTTATTAAAACGTATCCGCGATGCAGGCAAACTATGTCAGCTTTATGTGACTCCCGAAGGGGCACGTAAAATCGTGAAAGAAGTCGGCGGAAAAGGATTTGCATTTTATATATGGACCGAAACATCGAATGAAGAAGCATGCCAACTGGTGGAGGAATTGTGTGGGTGAAGAGAAGAAGTTAGAAGTATAGAATTTAGAAGCCTAAAATTTTAATGATGCTACTTAAACCAAAAATAAAAAACGACGAATGAATAAAAAGGATGAAAGCATGAAAGTCGCCCTTCTAACTTCTACACTACTAACTACTAACTTCTTATTATTAATTATCATTAAATCTAAACCAAAATGAACTACATCTTAATTTTCCACGCTAATCTGAATTATGCATATCTGTCTGAACACAGGTATGAATTTGTCATTCGAAAGAGCTATGAATTAACCATAGACACAATGCGGCAGCAATTCCCGGATACCAAGTATGTATTCGAAGCATCGGGGTTTACCATTGAACAAATTGCGTTGAAAACACCCGACGTATTGGAAAAACTAAAATCTGCCATACAAATCGGCCAGTGCGAATTTATGGGTTCCCCCTATGCGCATCCTATGTTGGCCAATTTCCCGGAAGAAGACGGACTAAAAATAGGTTCATTCGCCACGTTTGATGAAGCGTGTAAACTACCGGCTTTAAAAGAAGAAGTGCATTTTGATAATGACTCTGCATGGCATGGCGCAAAAGCATCTACTTGGGCAAACACTCCCATGGCCAAATTATTGCGGCCCTGGCAAGAACTTGTCCGGGAAAAATTACATGCATCTTCTCATTTATCCGAAGAAGCTATAAAACGGTGCTGGTATTACCTTACCAATTCATATAATTCTGATGGCCAGTGGCCACCTACATTATCTGACGCTCCTCATATTATTTATCCGTACAACTATAAATATTGTTTTGATAATTTATTGGCAGCAGAACAAATCGTGGGTGGGACAGACCGGGAACAAATATCTGCTGATCCTGTAAAAACTTTAGATAGCATACTTTCGTTACAGGCAAAACTCATTCTTCAAAAAGCGGAAAACTTATCTAAAAACGGGACAGAAACAGAACAACATAATGCCAATCTTGCACTGGCCCTGATTAAAAACTGCCTCGACTTCTCTTCGGTGAAAAAATCCGGGGCAAAGATCCTTTATCCTGCTGAATATGAATGCAGGGCCAACATGTTAATCGAAGCAAGAAGGCTTGTAGGCGGGGTGAATATTGAAAAAATAATTTAGAGATTTTCTAAACAAGAAAGATTTATTTTTTATACTTTTGAAATAAAATTTTAGTTATTACTTCAAAAACCATACTACCTTAAATAAACAGCAGAACAATGAAGACATTAAAATTAGTACTAACAATCTCATTTATAGGATTCTTTTCTATCTTTTCTTATGCACAGGAAAATGATAAAGCATCAAAAAAACTCGTGTGCATTGAATTTATATTCGGCAACAACAACAAAACAAAGATTTGGGACGGCACAATGACATTTAAAGGCCAAACAGAAGGTTCCCGTTTCTTGTATCAAAATTCCAGTAAAGCCTGGCGTGACCCTTATACAATAATTAACATGGAAGATGGCCTCGTTTCATGGAAAGGCAAGTCAACACATGAAACAAGTTACGATTGGGTAATTTTCAATAACAAACATACGGAAGGCTATAACTCAGAAGTAGACTTAGAACCATTTAAACCTTTCCGATTACACGCGAATATGGAGATGGAAGAAGGAGCCAGCCTACAAGTCAATACAGTCCAGGGAAATTTTGAATTCAATCCCCGTGAATTTGAATATGGCAAAGAACAAAAGTTTCTTGACGGGCAAGTTACCGTTACCCGTATCTATCCTGCCCTAAAACTCACCAACATGGATTATATCCACAGACGGTACAAATATCACGGTTTTCCGGCTGCCACTTCTACTTCCGACGGGAAAACATATATTGTTTACAGCACGTATTATGAAGGCATGTCGCCTTACAGGTGGCATCAATTTACAGAGGAAATCCCGGATGATTTTAGTTACCTGGCCCAAAAAGCTGACGGTGACCAGTTGAATATAGTAGTTGAAAAAGGCGGGGTCATTATAAATACATTTCCCCTTACATCTAAAGGAAAGGATATTTTTGATATTGCAGCCATTACAGACGAAGAAGATAATATTTGGATCGCTTGGTCTGAACGGGTTGATGGTAATCAGGACATCTATTATACCACTATCACGGACAACAAACCAGGAGAAATCCAAAGGCTTACAAAAAACGATGGCCCCGATATCCACCCGGCCCTGGCTGTAAACGAAAACGGCGTTTGGATTGCCTGGCAAGGCTTCAGGGGCAACAACTTTGACATTCTTTATACAAACCTGGAGAAAGCCCCCGGCAGTGAACAAACTATAGGAAAAACACCTGCCAATGAATGGCAACCTGCCATTGCAGCTGACAGCAAAGGAAACATAGCCATTGCCTGGGACACGTACAAAAAAGGCGATTATGATGTTTATTATGCATTGCTTGATAATGACGGCAATGTTAAAAAAGAAGGCCCTGTGGCAGCAACATTGAATTTCGAAACAAGGCCCAGTATTGTATTTGATGATGAAGACAGGCTTTGGGTAGCATACGAACTGGCCGGCAATAAGTGGGGCAAAGACAATGGAGCACCCTATTTTATTGATAAAGGCGAAACCGAAGGGCTATACAAAACACGTTCCATCAGGGTGGTATGTATTGATAATGGTACATTTTATAATACAAATGTGCCTGCTGATAAGGTGATTCCGAAAGAAACCCGGTATTCGTTTTTTTACAATAAAGGAGCCAAACCAGAGCGATATCAAACTGCCAATACCCCCAATCATTACTTAAATTATCCCGTACTTTTTAAAGATGCTGAAAATAAAATTGGTTTGATTTACAAAAATCATCCTGATATGAAAAAGGAACAAACAGGGATAACTCAATGGTGGAGCTATCTCATGTCATTTGACGGGAAAGCATGGAGTAAGCCGGCATTGATATACGGATCATTTAGCCAAATGCATGAAAAACCTGCTGTATCCGTTGCTCCAAACGGGGGCATAAAAGTAGTGCATGCCGCGGACAGGCAAAAAAACTGCACTTCGGATGACCCCGACCAGTTTTGCCAAAATATCTGGATTTCTTACCCCGAGTTCAAAGGCAAAACGTATGATTATGAGTTGACACCAATTGATGCACCCGAAATAGCCGAAAAACCTGAACATGTTATTAAAGAAGCACAAAATATCAAAGCCGTTCAGGCATACCGCACCTCCACGAATGGTAAAACATACAGGATATTAAGCGGGGACTCGCACAGGCATACTTCCTTGTCGGGCGATGGTGGTCTGGACAGCCAAATTGAAGATTCTTACAGATTTGCCCTTGACGTTGCTTCCATGGCATGGTTAAGCAATGGAGACCATGACAATGGGTACAACGAATATCATTGGAACATCATCCAAAAATATACAGACATTTTCCATATAGATAACCACCATGCTTCACTTTTTGGTTATGAACGTAGTTGCGGGTACCCTGATGGACACCGGAACGTCATCTTCTCACAACGCGGGGTCAGGGTTTTACAGCGGCTCAAATGGGATAAATCAAAACATACACATACTTCTCCGGATGTGGAACTGCTGTATGATTACCTGGAACAGTTCGATGGAATCTGTATTTCTCATACATCAGCAACCACGACAGCCGGCACAGACTGGAGGTCGTTAAATACCCGCTATGAACCTGTTATTGAAATATACCAGGGCGAGCGTATGAGTGCAGAGTGCCCGGATTGTCCGCGTTTCGATTCCACAATCCCTTATCATCCAGTGAATGAAAAAGGATTTTACCGTAAAGCACTGGAAGATGGCCATCACCTGGGCATCGTTGCCAGTTCTGACCACAGGTCCACGCATATTTCGTATGCCATGGTGTATGCAGAAGAGTTTACCCGTGAGGGCATCATGGAAGGACTAAAGAGCCGGCAAACATACGGCGCAACAGACAACATTGTGTTGGATGTCAAAATGGATGGACACATGATGGGCGAAGTGATCAACACCAAAAACAAGACGCTTGATATCCATGTGATCGGGACAGACAAAATAAAAGAAATCGTGGTGGTGAAAGACAACAAAGAATACAAGGTAGACCATCCCGGGAAACAGGAAGTAACTGTGCAATGGAAAGACAAACAAAAAAGTGAAGGTGAAAGCTATTATTATGTCCGCATCATGCAGGAAGATGGGGAGCTGGCTTGGTCGTCGCCAATCTGGGTATCTGAATAGTGTTTGTCCATCATGTCCGCTAACTTCGTTACGCTTGCCCCAAAATTGCTCATTTACCACAGTAAACTGCGCTTTTTGGGGCTGCGCAAGCCTCGTTATCGAACATTATGATC
>CAZJWE010000110.1:0-10937 GCA_964549265.1 uncultured Bacteroidales bacterium
TTTATCAACCATGGTTTAGAATAGAGCCTCAAAATTTAATTAATAGAAGTCCCCTTTAATCAAATTGAAAAAATGAATTTTTAGAACCCACCTTAAGAACTCAAATAAAAGAAAAAACAGGAATGATCATTTTTTTCTTTTTATCTGAAATAAAAAACATTATATTTATTATCAATGAACTGATTAACAGCGACATATCATCAAAACACAATCGGTCTGGTGCCACAACCTTTCTACTGGTATATTCCGGGTACAAAAACATGATCAATGCCGATTGTGGAAACATACAAACACTAAACGACAAACCCACGAAAAACCTCACACCCTTTACCGAAACCATAAACTTTGAATAACCAAAACCCTGTCAGGGTTGAAACTTAAACAAAAGATTGAGAAAAGAATGAATCGAAACAAACATCAAACAAACCAAATAAAAGTCATAACCCTGACAGGGTTGGGAAGTAAAACCAAAACAATAACATAAAACCTATAAAACCAAACCATCATGAAAACACAACCCCATCATCCGGTATTAAAAGCTGTCATAAATAAGCTCTCTGTTCAGTGTAGTTTGCAACTACGCTGCACCATGCCCGGCCTGGCTTCCAACTGCTCCATCCTCTTTCTCTTGCTCACTCTGTTGTTTGCTTCATGCGAAAAAGAGAATTCCAACTCCGGAAGTGTAGACATAAAAAAAGAACCAGTTAACTTTTATTCGGTTGTTTATAAAAAATGAAATAAACGTTTAAAAAAATAAAAAAAAATGATTAACATTGATGTCTTTTTTAAAAAGGTATAATTAAAAACTAAATAAAATATGCAAATAATAACAGGAGACAAAGCTTTTTTCCCTTCAATTGACAAAATCCCTTATGAAGGGCAGGAATCAAAAAATCCGATGTCATTCAGATTTTATGATGAGAATAAGATGGTAGGAAACAAAACGATGAAAGAACATTTGCGTTTTGCTGTAGCTTATTGGCATTCATTCTGTAATACCATGCCCGACCCATTTGGCCCTGGCACAAGATATATGCCGTGGGAAGAGAAAAAAGACCCGATAGAGCGTGCAAAAGATAAGATGGATGCAGCTTTTGAATTCATAACCAAAATGGGCATTCCTTTTTATTGTTTTCATGATGTAGACCTGGTAGATGAAGGAGACACTATACAGGAAACCGAAAGAAGGCTTCAGGCTATTGTTGAATATGCAAAAACCAAACAAAAAGAATCGGGTGTAAAATTATTATGGGGAACTGCCAATGTATTTTCAAATCCGCGATATATGAATGGTGCTTCTACCAATCCTGATTTTAATGTATTGACATATGCAGCTACCCAGGTTAAAAATGCCATTGATGCAACCATTGCATTGGGCGGACAAAACTATGTTTTCTGGGGAGGACGCGAGGGTTATATGTCGCTTCTTAATACAGATATCAAAAGAGAGAAAGAACATTTAGGACGTTTCCTTACAATGGCCAGGGATTATGGCCGAAAAAACGGGTTTAACGGCTCATTCCTCATAGAACCCAAACCCATGGAACCCACTAAACACCAGTATGATTATGATTCGGAAACCATCATCGGATTTTTAAAAGAACACGGGTTGGAAAACGATTTCAAACTGAACATTGAAGTAAACCATGCAACACTTGCAGGCCATTCATGTGCACATGAGCTACAAATAGCTGCTAATGCTGGTATGTTAGGAAGCATGGACGCCAATAAAGGCGATTATCAGAATGGATGGGATACAGATGAATACCCAACCAATATCAATGAAACAGTTGAACAAATGATGATCATCCTTGAAGCAGGCGGATTTACATCTGGCGGACTAAACTTTGATGCACACTTACGAAGAAATTCAACAGACCTGGAAGATTTATTTATCGGTCATATTAATGGGATGGATACATTTGCACGTGCATTAATGATTGCTCATGATATTCTTGAAAACTCAGAAATACCTAAGATGAAAAAAGAAAGATATGCATCGTTTGATAAAGGCGAAGGCAAAAAATTTGAAGACGGTGCTTATTCACTCGAAGACTTAAGAGAGATCGCTATCAAACTTGGAGAACCCAAGCAAACCAGTGGTAAGCAAGAATTGTATGAAGGTATCATTAACAGATATATTTAATGTGAACATATAATGAACCAGATTCTTTTTGAATTTGGTTCATTTAGTAAAAATGTTCTTTTAAAACACTGAAATAAAAAATTAATCCATAAAACCAAAACCAATGGAACAACCTAACAAATTTTTCATTTTTTCCATAACACTCGCTGCTACACTTGGCGGGTTATTGTTTGGATACGACACAGCAGTTATTTCCGGTGCAGTGGGAGCATTAAAAGAGTTTTTCATAGCTCCTCTGTATGAAAGCTATGATCTGGCATCAAAAGTAATAGTAGAATACAAGGCTGCGGTTGTTATATGTTTTATCATTGTCATTGGATTGGTAAGCAGTTTTCTGTTAAAACTGTTTGGAAAAATTAAAGGTGGTATTTTTGCAGCCATTATATTCATTGCATTTGGAGTTGTCATCTATTGGAAATTTCTTTCCATACCCAATGAAGTAAGTGAAAACCTTCTCAATTCTATCAATGGATTCACTATTTCAAGTGCCTTGATCGGATGCATAATAGGAAGCTCTGTTGCAGGATACATCAGCCAAACCATTGGCCGTAAAAAAGGATTGATCATTGCCGCATTACTGTTTTTAATATCAGCTATAGGATCAGCCATTCCAGACCATCTTAATTTCATGGGTGCAGAAGTGATCATTTCATTTATCACATACAGGGTTATTGGTGGTATTGGCGTTGGAATAGCATCCATGCTTTCTCCCATGTATATTTCTGAAATTGCGCCTGCCAACATCAGAGGTAAATTGGTTTCATGGAATCAGTTTGCAATTGTATTTGGTATGTTGGTTGTTTATTTTGTGAATTATTTTATTGCAGAAGGCCAAACAGAAACATGGCTCAATCAAACCGGTTGGCGTTGGATGTTTGCATCAGAAACCATACCTGCTGCATTGTTTTTAACACTGCTTATTTTTGTCCCTGAAACACCGCGTTTCCTTGTCAAAACAAACAACAATGATAAAGCATTGAGCATTCTTACAAAACTCTCGGGCCAAACAAGAGCAAAACAGGTGTTGGAAGAAATCAAAGTGAGTTTCAAACAAAAATCTGCACCATGGCTTTCCTTTGGCGGACTTGTGATCATCGTTGGAATTCTGTTATCTGTATTTCAACAATTTGTAGGAATCAATGCTGTTTTATATTATGCCCCTGAAATATTCAGAAATATGGGTGCAGAAACAGACGTATCACTTTTACAAACAGTGATTGTTGGCAGTATAAATTTAATATTTACAATCATTGCCATCACAACAGTTGATAAACTGGGCAGAAAACCATTGATGGTCATTGGTGCAGTGGGTATGGCCATTGGCATGTTCATGTTAGGTTTTGCTTTTTATATTGCTGTGAACCCCGGGCTTACTGCACTTATTGCTATGCTGATTTACATTGCTGCATTTGCTGTATCATGGGGACCGGTAACATGGGTATTGATATCAGAAATTTTTCCAAACAGCATTAAAGGTGCCATGTCAATTGCAGTAGCCGCACAATGGATTGCTAATTTAGTTGTCTCATGGACATTCCCTATCATGAATGACAATACGCTCCTGACCAAAATGTTCAATCATGGCTTTGCCTACTGGATATATGCCGTCATGTCAATCATTGCTATCATTTTTGTCTGGAAACTTGTGCCAGAAACCAAAGGGCATACATTGGAAGATATTGAAAATATCTGGATTAAGACGAAAAAGAAATAATTTAAATTATTGTTAATCAATGAATTTACCGGCAAAGAATTTCTTTAAAAGATTTCTTTGCCGGTAAATTTAACTCCCTATCAATTCAAGTGCTTGGATCAAAATCTTCGTTAAAGAAATTTTTTCGTAATTAATAATACACTGGTTTCATCATCATCCCAATCTCAACCGGTGATAAACATCACCTATTATTATTCAAGTATTAATCACAACCAAGCGTAACTTTTATCACAATTACCCGTAAAATGTGTTTGTTTAAAGGTATTTAGCAAAAAGAAATTGCTAATACCCATTTTTATGTATTATAAATTACAATATATGCTTCACTGCAACAAAACACTTAATTTTATCTATTTATGCACTTTACTTATTGCTGTGTATAGTGGAAAAATGTATAGTTCATCTTATTCAACACAAATTCAAATGCAAGATGATGAGATTGATAAAATAGATAATGTTGATTCGTTTAATGCCAAGACAGACGGAATACCGGAAGATAGTTTATTGTTTGTGGTAGATGTTAATGAAAAACAGATCAATGCCATTCGTAAGCATAAAAACTCGAACTATACTTATGATTCACTTGAACAAGAATATGGCTATTCGCAAGATGATCTCATGGAAGAATACGCTAATGAATCCGGGACAATGGAAAGCAGGCCCCTTGACACCGGGTATTTTAAATCATTGGAAAAAGATGCAGAAACGATGGATGCAAGAGAAGTGAATGAAGACGAAGAGACATCTTCAGAAATGCAATTAAAGGAAGACAAGGAAAGTAAAACAGCGAAAGAAGAAGAATTAAATTCTGATTTCGTTTCAGAATCTAAATACGATTCCGAAAACGATATACCGGCCTCATCTTCAACTACGGATTCAGAAAAGAATGAAGTAGCAATAGAAAACAGCAAAACAGAAAGCTCAACCGAAACAGAAAACACTACAATATCGAACACGACACCGGCTACTGCTAGTAAACCACAGGCATCGTCAAAGAAAAATGGCACTTCAATTCCAACTGTTAGTAATAAGTCCGGGAATTATTTTAAAATTCAGATAGCTGCCAGCAAAAAACCACTGCCACAAAGTATTTTACAAAACATATACAATGGAAACAAAAAAATAACAAAAGAACTTGAAAATGGGTGGTATAAATATGCCATAGGTGATTTTGACACCTATCAGCAGGCGTTCAATTACACCAAATATGTGAAAAGAAAAGGAATATTTGTATTGGGATACAAAAGCGGAAAGAAGTATTACCCATATTATTCGGGGAAGAACAAATACAATACGTCATTATCCATCAAACGAAATGCTTCCATACATAACACTGATAGTATTATGTATGGAGTTCAGATTGCTGCAGCACCAAAACAAATTTCCGATAATTTGTTGAAACTGCTTTATCATGGGCAACTCACAGTATATGAATCCAACGAAAACACCAATTTTAAATATATAGTAAGACTCACAAAAGACCAGTATCAGGCAAAAGCAACTTTAAATAATATAGACATCCCAGGTGCTTTCATTGTAAAATATAAAAATGGGGGCCGGATTCAATAATATATAAATCTAAAAAATGAACACGTATGAAAACAATTAAAATGAAGCATCATTATACTATAGGGATTGCTGCATGCATGTTGCTGCTGACATCATGTGTTTCGATGAATAAAGTAAAAATCCTGCAAGGTGAGGCCACAGATCAGGAATTTACAAACAATAAAAAACAGGAATATCACATACAAGTGGGTGATGACCTGTATATCAAAGTATTCAGTGTAGACGATAAAACAAGTAAACTTTTCCAATCGCATTTTCCTACACATTATTCCAATGTGTATAAAAATTTAAACAGCTATAAAGTGGATAAAAACGGATATATTCATTTCTCATTCATTGAAAAAATGAAGGTAAAAGGCAAAACCATAGAAGGGGTAAGAGACTTGATTCAAAATAAAATCAATGAATACTTTAAAGAAGCAACAGTGATTGTAAAATTGATAAATTTCAGGGTTTCTATATTAGGAGAAGCCCAAAACCCCGGTAGTTTTATTGTTGACAACCGGCAGATGAATATTCTCGAAGCCATATCAAAGGCAGGGGGCTTCACAAATTTTGCCAACAGAAATAAAATTACATTGGTGAGACAAACCGTGAATGGTTCAAAAGTACATCATATTGATATTTCGAATACAGATATTTTAACTTCTGATTATTATTATCTAATGCCCAATGATATTGTTTATATAGAACCTCTGAACAGCAAAACATGGGCATTTGATAATTTCCCATATCAGCTTTTTCTTTCTGCATTATCAACATTTGCTATAATATTCTCTGTACTTAATTAGCATTTTTTTACAATGAAGAATATACCAAACCAATCATTTAAAGAAGAAGAAAACATTGATTTTCATAAGTATCTATTTTTAATTATAAAACATTGGTATTGGTTTGCTATTGCAATGATTGCCGGTTTGATCATTTCACATTATTATAACAGGAGCAAAAAACCTGTTTATGAAATAAAAAGTACAATAATCATTGATCCTCAGGACGCATCAACAAAGCTTTCGCAATCGGTCATTCAAAGCGAACTGCTAAATGAATCATCATCAAACGACCAGCGATTGAATAATGAAAAGATACTACTCAAATCATTCCCATTAACCTATAATACGCTTAAACGCTTGAACTTTCAGATAAGCTATTTTTTTAAAGATATCTATTATAAACACATATATCCTTCTCAACAATGTTTTTTTCAAATTCAATATGACACATCTCATGTTCAACCTGTAAACCTTCTTTTTCACATAAAGCATCTTGAAAAAGACAAATATTTACTCACAGCCGAAGAAAAAAATGTGAGTTTATTTGATTTTGAAACCCAACAAACGAACATTACACTCCCGTCAATTAACATAAAAGATACATTGACAGCAAACCAAATGCACAAAACCAAATGGTATCATTTGGGCATATATATTTCAAAGGAATATCTGAATAATAAACATTTACACAATCAAATGTATGCATTTAAATTAAATACGCTCGATCATTTAACAATTCAATATTTATCCTGTTTAAAAATTAGCATAATTGAAAATTCATCTGCATTGGAATTATCATTTCAGAGTGACCATATTCAGAAATCGGTTGACTTTTTAAACAACCTGATTGACACGTACATACAACATAATCTTGATTATAAAAACAAAGCCTCATCCAATACAATAGATTTCATCAATGATCATTTAAAAATAATTGGAGATTCATTGCAATCATCAAAAGAAGAACTCCAGCTTTTCAGATCAGAAAACCAATTGATCAACATGGATATGAAAAGCCAGGAACAACATGACGAGTTGTTTTCACTGCAATCAGACAAAGCTCAAAAATACATGGAATTAAGATATTATCAATACCTGAAAAAATATCTTTCACGCGACAGTATCCTGGATGGTATTGTGGTCCCTTCGTCTGTTGGTCTTAAAGACCAGATATTAAGTAATCTATTAAACAAACTTACAGGATTGTATGCCGAACATTCCGACTGGATGGTTAATTCCAAAAAAAATAATCCACTTCTAAAAGAATATAATCACCGTGTAAACGATTTAAAAAAAACAATCTTCAGAAACATAGAGAGCAATATCAATACACTAAAAATGTCCATCAAACAATTGGATCAAAGGATCGAAAAAAACACTAAACAATTCCGGCATCTTCCTTTTGCAGAACAACGGCTTTTTGCATTTGAACGCAAATTTGACCTATATGATGTTATTTATACCTTTCTTCTGAAAAAACGGACAGAGATGAGGATGATCAAAGCTTCTAATCTTCCTGAAATCCAAATTGTAAACCAGGCACGGCCCCAGGGAGCTACAAAAATTGCTCCAAATATAAAACGAAATTACATTCTGGGAGGATTGGCAGGCATTTTAATTCCAATGCTGATAATAGTGTTAAAAGATTATTTTAATGAAGAAATTATTTCAGAAAAAGATGTTGTGGCCAATACCATATTTCCAATTTTAGGACATGTATTACATTATCCGGGCAAACATGAAAATGTTGTAAAGGATGATCCACATGACCTGATTAGTGAAAATTTCCGCTCTATATGGGCGAATTTTCAATTCATTGGCGGCCAGGCTTCAAAACAGATTATTTTAATAACGTCTTCTGTTGAAAAAGAAGGAAAAAGCTTTATCTCTACCAATATTGCTTCTACAATTGCAAACTACAGAAAAAAAACCATCCTGTTGTATTTTGACCTAAGGAAAAATGTCATGTCCAATCAATCAACAAAAGGATTAACGCATTACTTAAGTGATAATTGTGACAAAATGGAAGACATCATTACCCATACAGATACCGAATATCTGGATATTATTTTTCCGGGCGCAGTTCCTCCGAATCCAAGCGGATTGATCAATTCTTCCAAAACGGGCATTCTGATAAATGAATTAAAACAGCGGTATGACCATATTATTATTGACACTTCACCGATTGGTATTATTTCAGATGCTCTTCATTTATCCAAATATGCAGGAAATATATTTTTAATTGCACGACATAATTATACGCCTTTAGAATTATTCAAAAAAGTATCGGAAAGTTTTCAGCAAAAAGACTTTAGCAATGTTTTTGTTATCGTCAACGATATTCATAAAACCAAATCACATTCGTATGGTTATGGATATTATTATGGGAAAGGGTATTATTACAACAAAAAAAATGGCAACAATAAAAAGACACGTTTAAAAATTTTTTTTAATATAGCAATAAAAAATTTGTCATAATTGATTTAAATTTATATTTTTATAGAATAAGAAAAAAAGTATAATTTAAAAATTTTGCATATGTCTCATTCATCAATTAAAGTTTTTCCCGTATTGGTTTTTATCCTGACTGGAAACTATATTGCTGCTTCCGGGGCAGCTAATACAAACCTCAAATCGAACAATAAATATACCAAATACACAGATGAAGATTCCACCATCAATCCCTCGTCTGTAAACAAAGGAGATAGTATTTTATTAGAAAATATTGTGCGCTCTACAAATGATACGACATCGAATGTTGATTCAACAAACAACACCCTGAGCGATACATTAAAACAACAATCCCCAAAAACAGTAACGAACCATGCAATGGATACCGATACGATCGGACAGGATACTGCGATTCATGCTACTGTTATTCAGGACACCAATGATCTGTCATTGAAGGACACCATGCAAAAAGAAGAAGCAATCATTGATTCCACATCATTGAAAATGCAAAAACATTTGACAATGGATACAGGTTCAGTCCAACCACAAGACACCAATACAAGTCCCTCCCAGCCTACCATTTCGATTGAACCTACTGATCCGGACATCCGGGAAGACACAACAGTTCCGCCACCACTTCCATCTGATGAACCGACACAAACCATGGAAGACACTTACGAAGTCCCTGAAACAGATGATCAATCAAAATATATCTACAAAATCCAGATTGCAGCAAGTAAAAAACCAGTTGGCCAACAGGCATTAAGTAATATATATTCAGGGGAAAAACAAATCAGCCAGGAAACAGAAAACGGATGGTATAAATATGCAATCGGGAATTTCAGTTCGTATAAAAATGCTGTAGAATATTGCAGAACCCTTCAAAACAAAAACTTTTTCGTCATAGGGTACAAAAACGGAGTGAAATTTTATCCTTACGCAAAGGAACAAAACAAATTCAACACATCACTCAACATAGAACGAAATAAAAGGATTGACCAGGACAGTGTTATGTATGGTATTCAAATTGCCTCTGCAACAAAACCCGTTTCCAATAATGTCTTGAAATTATTATATCACGGTTCATCAACGGTGTATGAAACCCATGTGGATGATTATTATGCATACATCACCAATCTTTCATCCAGTTTAATGGAAGCAAAGGAAGCATTGAAGCGAATGGATATACCAAGTGCGTTTATTGTGAAGTATGAAAATGGGAAAAGGAATTCGCTATTCAATAAGTAGTGAGTTTTTTAAAAAAGATTTAACATTAACCGTTAATTGGTGATTTTTTAAAATCACATTAATCACATAAAACCCATAAATCAAAATCTATGTGGGCTGTACAGGACTCGAACCTGTGACTTCCACCACGTCAAGGTGACACTCTGAACCAACTGAGTTAACAGCCCATGATCTGTACAAAAATAATAATAAATTCAATTAAATATGCTTAGATCATTGCTTTTTTGCAAGGATAAGTTTTTCTTTTGTCCCGGCTTGGTTCATAAGTAGTCCAAGTGTGTCGGCTTTTAATTGAATAATTTGTACTGCGATCTGCATTTTTCCTTTGGGATTGGCATAAAGAAGATTATCCATGATCTTATACGTGCCACTGTCTTTCATATTGCCAATTACAGAGGTATACGTTTTGTCCTCATTAAACTCAAAGTACACATTGCCGTTGCACTTATTTGTAGTGCTGCCTTCGCTTGTCCAACTGGTACATACCCATTCCCCGCTTATTTGTTCATACTTTTCTGATTGTGTACACGAAATGGCAATAAAAACCAACATGATAATTGCTAATTTCTTCATCTGTTTATTTTTTAAAATTTAAAAATTCATAAATGATTGCGATCTAAGTAGTAAGTATTATTAGAAGTTACAAACCCAAATCAAACACCCCCCTCTAACTTCTTACTTCTAAAATCTTCTTTTCAAAATCATATCATTACTCAATTCATCCGATTTTATTACAAAAATAATTAAAAAATGAATAAAAATCCATCAAATTTAACGGATTTTTACTTGCTAATCTACCAAAAAAAAATATACTAAACAAAATAACAAAAAAAACTGCCTCAAAAGCTTTAAAAGGACAAATTATATCAACTAACACATAAGTTCAGCTTATTTGAGACAGTCTTATATCTTGATGAATTCAAACCTAATGATTACATAACTGTATGAATTAACAGCATTTAATATGACAATCAGTACAAAAATACATGCACTAAAGTGCAAAAAAAAACGGCGAATCGTAACCATATAAAAAACC
>CAZJWE010000111.1:0-10930 GCA_964549265.1 uncultured Bacteroidales bacterium
ATACAGAGTAGCAAAGATTTATGCATAACCACCCTAATCTTCTACTGATCCGAAATATTGTTTCCCGAACAACGCTGTTTTTGAGTCAATTTTATCTTCGTGAAATGTAAAGGTGATGTCTTTAATAATTTTATCATAAAAAAGAGGCCCCCGTATACCCGAAACTCTGTGTGCCATTCCACCATAGTCAATATACATATAATCAAATTCCCTGGGAGATTGATATTCTTCAACGCTAATAGCATAACCGGTGGGTTGATTATGATTGAAAACAGATATCTTATTTTTATTAAAATTCAACGGCACTGTAAATGTGTATTTACTAATAGTTGAAGAATGCAACACAGAATCACGATAAAAGTCTTTAACATCTTCAAAGCGAAACGCTGCTTTGTGCAATCCTTGTCCAACAATCTTAACCTCTATGGTCTCTCCGGGATGCACTTTCAATGAAGATGTCCATTCCTCTCCCGGCCGTAAAATGCTGATCTTTTGAATGGATGTCTTAGGCGTTACATCAAAATTAGTTATAAATTTTGCTTTGTCCCATTCCTTTATATATAAATACCCTTCGGATTTACGATGATAATTATATACATTTAATCGGCATAACACCCTGTTATTTGCTAATTTCGTTTTGGTAAATAACTCGCCTATCAACACACCACCAGGCTGTTCGGCATCTTCAATCCTATACGTTTTATTTGTTTTTAAAAGATAATGATCCTGTATTTGAACTTCAATGCCCTCTCTCCTTGTTCGTTTATTTAATGTAATATCCTCCTTATTCAAAGGCAAAAATTTCAATCTGCTTTCATGTATAGTAATATTCCTACGAATTGAAGGATAATTATAAATGAGTTGTTTATCTTCTGTTATAAAAGGCTTATGTGTTTGAAAATTTAAGAAAACTACTTTGGGAAAGTTGGTTAAAACGGACTTTAAAACGGTAAAAACGGCTATTTACATTAATCAGTGAATCAATAATATCATAATCACCTGAAGGAATAAGCTGTAAATTTAAATGTTTGTAGTCTGATTGATCGTTTAAGTAAAGCTTTACTTCACAATCTTCTGTTTCATCATCGTATTCAAAAAAAATGTGGTTCGTCTAAAAAAACTACAGTATCATTGGGATAAATATATTTCCCGGTGTCAATGGTAAGGTGAATTTCCTTAAAATATTCATAAATAGCAGCATTTATCTTTACAAAACATCCTGCATGAAAAAGAATAATACAAATAAGAACAAATAATCTTCGAAAATTCATATGTTTATAATTTAATTTTCAAAGGTCATATGGAGCTCGCCATAAGTTTTAATTTGTTGACTTTATTGGATTTCTAAATAAGTTTTCAATAATCATCCTGATGTATGTCAAAAACATTGTCATGGCTCGGTTCATATATAAAAAAATGCTCAAATTGAAAAGGTTTTTTTTAGTTCTTATGAGCACTTTGAATCCTGATGAACATATCTTCTATACCGTTCAGATCAAATGAAGAATAATATTGTTCATCATTGCTGTAATAATTGTACGCTTTTTTATATTCTTCTTCATCCTGAATGGTGATCAATATTTTTCTTTGTTTGGCAGATATTGAATCCAGTTCCTTGAAAAACACTTTCTTTTCCCGGACTTCGGCATCTGATATAAATTTATAATTCACTCCTTCATCCAGTTCATGTTTTACATATTTATCATTAATCAAAAAACGAATGATATTATCTTTTGTTCCGTATAAATTAGCTTGTGAAATTGAAACTCCCTGTATTTGAACAAAATCTGTCCGCTTCCGTTCCAGGACTATACTCACAAAATCCTTCCTTTTTTCGAATAATTTTTCATCATCGACCGGATGGCTCATGTAAATATTCATATTGTTTACGCTTCCGAGTTTAAAAACAGAAGGCACGTTATCTGTTTTAAACAGAATATTAGCTATAGCCCTGAAATCATTTGAATCGGGAATAGAAACCAATACAGCATTTGAATCATTAAATGCTACATCCGAATGTTCCAACGCATCTCCTTCGGTTTTTTTTGCGGAGCGTTTAGTTAAAAAATGATAAATAATCCCCTTGTCATGTTGGTGTTGTATATATTTGTCATTGATCAAAAAATGGATAATATCATCTTTAGTTCCATATATGTTTGCTTTTGATATTAATTGATCACCTAAAATTAAGGCATCACTCTTGTCTTTTTCCAATTTGATTTTAACAATCTCATTATTTTTAATTTCTGAAATTGTAAAGGCAAACCCTACAACTGCAATGATCCCAATGAAATAATGTATATGTTTTATTTTCATTATTCAAGAGAATTTAAGATTTAAAAGATTTAATATGTTCAAAATTAAAAAAGATTTTTAAGAAGTTATAATACTTTTTAAGAATAAATTTATTTTCTTTTTTTCCAGACTAAAGCAGCAGCTCCTAAAATGGCTCCGTTTTTTTCATTTAATTCAGAAGGCAATATTTTTACTTTATTTCTAAAAATACCCAACACATTATCTTCAAAATGTTTACGGGTAGGATTAAAAATATACTCACCTGCTTTTGCGAGGCCTCCAAACAAAAAGATTGCCTGGGGGCTGGTATGGGCAACGGCATCAGCCAATTTAATGCCGAGTAGTTTGCCTGTATTTTCAAATGCTTTCAATGCAATTGGATCGGCATTTTTGGCAGCTTCATAAATATGTGTTGATGTAAGCTCATTAAATGATATATTTCGCAACTCACTTTTTTTGGTCGAATTAGCCATCAATTCAAAAGCTGTGCGTTTGATCCCGGTAGCAGAAACATATGTTTCAAGACATCCTTTTCTTCCGCATCCACATTTACGGCCCGAACCCATATACACAAATGTATGCCCTATTTCTCCTGCAAAGCCATCGTGTCCATAAACCAGGTCTCCGTCAACAACAATCCCGCTTCCGAGGCCTGTGCCAAGAGTAATCATTATAAAGTCATTTATATATCTTGCTCCTCCGAACATTTTTTCTCCTATTGCAGCAGCATTGGCATCATTGGTAACAACAACCGTTTCATAATCATATTGTTCAAACAATTCTTTTAAAGGCACTATGCCTTTCCAGTCAAGGTTTGGTGCAGACTCAATGGTTCCATTGTAAAAATTTCCATTTGGAGCTCCAATACCAATCCCTGATACTTTTATCTTTTTATCCAGCGATGAAATGGATTTCTGTATCTCTTTATGCATTTCTTTCACAAAATTTTCTACCTTGGGATGGTCTTTTGTGGAAATAGCACCTTCTACCAGGATGTTTCCTTCTCCATCAACAATTCCATAAGCACTATTCGTTCCTCCTATGTCTATGCCGACACTTACTTCTTTCATTCGTTTTTAAATAATTTAATAGTTTGTTATTTTAAAATTATATACAATTCATTATAAATCACTATACATTACTTTTTTAGTTCGTGTATTTGAAAAAGCAATGTAAGCTATATATCCAATGCAAAGGACCGGAACTATAAATCCGGTTAAAATACTGGTGAAATCTTGCAAATATCCCATCAATAGAGGAATGAATGCGCCACCTACAATGGCTGTTACCATTAAGCCTGATATATCACCAAATCCCATACACATAAAAACCATGAAGATAGGGATAATCTTGGGATTCAAAAAAGCGTTTCCTTGTTTGTTCATTTTGTAATTTATTACTTTACTTATACAGATAATTCAGATCAATTTGGGAATTAAAGATAATTTATATTTTTAGATTATCAAAACTTTTCTATCTTGTGGGCTATTGATTTAAATCATCTTAATAAAACTAAGGTACTACTGTAATTTTTATGGAAATAGTGTTTGTTTTAGAATTCTGAATACTCAGGATATGGCTTCCACTAAATATGCAGCAAAACCAAAACTAAATACATTACAATGAGTAATTCAATATTATCAGATGACTTTTTCATGAAAGAGGCACTTAAAGAAGCTCAAAAAGCATTAGAAAAAGACGAAATTCCTGTAGGCGCTATAATTTCAACCGGCAATAAAATCATTGCCCGTGCTCATAATCTCACAGAACAGCTAAATGATGTCACAGCACATGCTGAGATGCAGGCATTTACATCAGCTGCCAACTATCTTGGAAGCAAATACCTTACAGATTGCGTATTGTATGTAACACTCGAACCTTGTGTTATGTGTGCAGGTGCTGCTTTATGGACACAAATCGGAAAGATTGTATATGGTGCAGACGACCCAAAAAACGGATTCACATATTACAACAAAGACATCATACATCCTAAAACACTATTAGTTAAAGGAGTTTTAGAGCACGAATGCGGTAAAGTACTCAAAGACTTTTTTGCAGGAAAAAGGAAAAATGAAAATTAAACAAGTTAAATAATCCATATATAAATAAATACAGAATATAATTTTTGCTATATTTGTTTTTTCTCAAGTGATTCATGGCATAATAGAAGATTTTAGCTTATAATATTATATAATAATACAAGCTAAATATTCTTTATTGAAATTGTCAAAAAGTGTATTTACCTTACTTTCAACACATTTTTTGTAACCTTATGCTTGTTGAATCCGTAAATATTCTATTAAAGGGATAATTCAAAAAAAAATGGACAAGAAACGAAGCGAAGAAAAAATCAAAAAGGCTTTTCAAAAGAAAGACTGGAACGAAATTCAGACTAAAGATTCATGGGAACTATTTAAAATATTATCAGAATTTGTCGAAGGGTTTGAAAAACTTTCGCGTATTGGCCCGTGTGTATCCTTATTCGGCTCTGCCCGATCAGAACCCGAATCCAAATATTTTATTCTGGCCGAAGAAATAGCCTATAAATTAACAAAAAGCGGATACGGTGTAATAACCGGAGGCGGCCCTGGCATCATGGAAGCAGCCAATATGGGCGCCAAAAGAGGTAAAGGATCATCTGTAGGATTGAATATTACATTGCCATTTGAACAAGTGCCTAATTTATTTATTGACGTTGACAAACTAATCAACTTCAATTATTTCTTTGTAAGAAAAGTCATGTTTGTCAAATATGCCCAGGGGTTTATAGTATTGCCCGGCGGCTTTGGAACACTTGATGAACTGCTTGAAGCTTTAACCCTGATCCAAACAGAAAAAATCGGCACATTTCCTATCGTGCTTATTGGAAAAAAATATTGGAAGGGTTTTGTTAAGTGGCTGGAAGAAATAGTCTTACAGGAAGAAAACAATATTTCTGAAGAAGATATGGACCTGTTTAAAATTGTTGACACAGCAGATGAAGCTCTTGACATTATTAATGATTTTTATTCAAAATATTTATTAAGTCCTAATTTTTAGTATATTAGTATCATAAACAAAAAAATATTTTATATGAACATTACGTTGAAATAAAAAAAGTATCATAATCTTAATATTATGTCTATGAAAATCAGCATATTAATACTTCAAATGCTTGTTTTATTGTTTTTCAATTTCGACATGAACAATAATCTTACAACCAACATGAATGTACCTTCAGAGGTGCAAGCAGGTATGTCTTTTGAAGTAAACATAAGCATTGACAAAGGCAACATACAAAATTTTGCACGGTTTCAGCAAAAACTTCCGTATGGACTTGAAGCTCAGCCGATATCCACTGATAATGCAGAATTTAAATTTGAAGACAATGAAGTAAAACTAATATGGTTAAAACTTCCTGAAAAAAAAGAAGTAAACGTTGCATATGCTATTCATGTCAAAAATATGTTAAAAGGCGATTTTAATATATCCGGAGAATTTGCATACATCAAAGGCAATGAAAGGATGTCGCAGCGGTTTACTCCCAAAAACATTACCATCACCCCTTCACCCGATATAGACGAAAGCCGGATAGTGGATATTGAAGATTATCAGAACAGGTTCATTCCTGTCAGTTCAAGAAAAGAAAATGTGGCCTGCATCAGGAGGCCTCCTCAAATATCACCAGACAACAATGAAATTAATATTGAACTACTTGTTCATAAAAAAAACATTGACCAATTTGCCAAAATAGAAGAACACATCCCACCCGGCTATATAGCCAAACAAAATAACACACAAAATGGTATTTTTGTTGCTAAAGAACAAACAGTCAAATTTTTATGGATTCAATTGCCTTCTCCTGATAATTTTACTGTTTCATATAAACTCATTCCTAAACCGGAAGTAGAATTAAAAAAACCCGACATAGATGGTGTGTTCTCTTATATCAAAGGGGAGCAAACAAAAAGCATTCAAACAGTACAAAAAGATATTAATTTTAATGCCATAGGCCCCGATGCCAGCCTCAGTGAAATCCTCAATGATACTTTAGGAATAACACAAGAAATTGAAGGCATTGCAACTACACAAGTTATTCCGGATGATGATGATAGTATGGAAGAAACAACGCCAGATCAACCCATAGAGGAACAAGAAGTTCATGCCACAGAACAACAACCAGAAGAAGAAGAAGAAGAAGAAGAAGAAATGACGGCACAAACAGAGAGTTCAAACATTCCATTCAACCGCGAAAGTGTACAGAAATCACATATACTCGAACCACAAACAGGAGTTTATTACCGTGTGCAAATTGCAGCAGGACATAAACCTGTGGAAATTAAAGATTATTTCAGCAGGTATAAACTCAATGAAACTGTAAAAAGAGAACAACATGAAGGATGGTATAAATATTCCATCGGGTCATTTGATGTGTACAAAAAAGCCAGAGATAAACGGGTTAATATCTGGGAAACGACAAAAATAAATGATGCATTTGTCACTTCATATAACAACGGAGTCCGTATCACTGTTCAGGAAGCTTTAATGATAACCAACCAAGAATGGTATAAATAAATTACTTCTTTATGAACGTCCTGAAAAAAATATTATGTGCCTTATTGATCGTCCATTATGTACATATAACCTATGCACAACAAGACTTTTATGAAGGACTTCTTAGAGAAGAAGTAAAAGTTGAAAATCCTGTTTACATGCCTGTCATTGGCATTGGCCCGGGTATTGTTAATTATCACGGAGAGCTAAGCAACCAGGCCAATGGATACTTAGCTAGTAACAAAGCAATGAAAATCAATATATCAACATTCCTCGATCAAAAACACTTTTTTACAGGCAATTTTTTTGTTCTCGTTTTAGGCAAATTCTCCGGCGAAAAATATTCTTTGGATTACCCTCAACACTACATGAACTTTATTTCAGAATTCAACACCCTGGGAATCAACGTTCAATATAAATTCGAACACCTTATCCATCCACGTAAACCAATTCATCCATATATCTCCCTTGGTATAGAATTATTGCAGTTTTCTTCCAAAACCGATATAAAGAATAACCAGGGAGAACTTTATCATTACAACCCGGATGGTACTTTTCGGAATGAAGCAGGTGATATCATCACAAGAAATTATAAATATGAAACCAACTTAAGAGAAGAAATGGATTACGGACTTGGAAAATATGCAACAAACACTATAGCCTTTCCTGTTGAATTGGGTGTTAATTTTTTTGTATCAGACCGCTCGTATCTTGAACTTGGCACGTCATTGCACTATACGCTCACTGATGTCATTGACCACATAAGCCATAAAAACACAAAGGGTATTATAGGAGACAAGGGCAATGATGTATTTACATTCACCTCACTATCTTTCCATATAGATATGTTCTCAAGCCCCGAAGCCATTACCGTGAAAAAACTCTATGCTGATCTTGATTTTGACCGTACCATGTATGGTGACGAAGACAATGACAGGGTACTTGACCGTGCTGACGATTGCGTGGGTACACCGGAAGGTGTGGAAGTTGACTCTGTAGGATGCCCGCTGGATAGTGACGGGGATAATATCCCCGATTACTTAGACAAACAACCCAATACCCCAAGGGGTGCATTTGTAGATGAAGAAGGTGTAGAACTCACAAAAGAAAAAGTTGCAGAAATCATGAATGCCGAAGACGCCATTAAGAGAGAAATGATTGATGAACTCATGGACAGGAACTTAAATATATCACATTTTAATTATAAAATGATTGGTGACCTGCCCGAAAAATATAAAAAGGTAGACCGCGACAACGATGGCTATATCTCTTACAATGAAGTATTACAAACCATAGACGATTTCTTTAATAATAAAACCGATTTTAATACTTCCGATATTTACAAACTAAAAGAAATATTCTTTTCCCAATAAACTTTTTTGTGTATTCTTTCTGCTAAAGAAACTCTATTTATCACATCTTTCCCAATTGTTGCATCTTCCTGTCCATATCTTTCTTCTTTATATCTTCCCGCTTGTCATAGGTGTGTTTTCCTTTTGCAACAGCAATCTCAAGTTTTGCCAACCCATTTACATTGATAAACATAAATACTGGAATGATAGTCAGCCCCTTTTCTCTGGCTTTTTTTCCTAATTTTTTCAATTCCCGTTTTGTTAACAAAAGCTTTCGTTCTCTTTTAGGTTCATGATTATAATAACCGCCCAATTTATATTCACCGATGTGCATATCTTTTACAAACAATTCATTTTCTTTGCTAAAGTAACAATACGATTCTGAAAGACTCACCTTCCCCGCCCTGATAGATTTAATTTCAGTACCCTGTAATTGAATACCTGCTATGTATTTATCCATCAGAAAATAATTAAACGAAGCTTTTTTATTCTTTATCTCTATCTTCTTCTTCATAATCATGAATTTTTGTGACCAAATTTAGGAATTCGTTAGTATTTTTAAAGATAAACTACAAATCTGATTTCAGACGTTTGTTTTCTCTCTTCATTTATAACTAACTTTGCAAAAATATTATTTTTTATTACAATAAAATTGAATATGCACACAAATCCATTAATTGTGATATTAGGGCCTACTGCCAGCGGTAAAACAACAGTGGCTGTTGAATTATGCTCTATGATTAACGGAGAAGTCATCAGTGCTGACTCACGTCAGGTCTACAAAAAAATGAACATCGGTACAGGAAAAGACCTTGAAGAATATGTAGTCAATAACAACCCCATACCTTATCATCTCATTGACATTGTTGAACCTGGATATCAATATAATGTGTACGAATATCAAACCGATTTTTATCACGCATATAACCTGGTCAGAAAAAAAGGAAATATTCCAGTGTTATGCGGAGGATCAGGTATGTATATCGAAGCAGTGATCAAAGGATACAAACTAATACAAGTGCCTGTAAATAAAAAACTAAGAGACAAACTCACATCAAAATCTTTAGACGAATTGAAACACATATTAAGCACTTATAAAACATTACACAATACCACAGATACTGAAAACAAAAAAAGGCTGATACGTGCCATTGAAATTGCCGAATACGAAGATCAGCATCATGAACTCAAAACAGACTTTCCTGCATTCAACACACTTTTATTTGGGATTGCTTACGACAGAAAAACACAACGCCAACGAATTACCGAACGCTTATATCAACGACTACAGTCCGGCATGATCGAAGAAGTAAAACAGTTGATGGATGAAGGTCTTACAAAAGAACAACTTATTTATTACGGACTTGAATACAAGTACATTACGCTTTATTTGACTGGAAACATGCAATATGATGAGATGGTACAACAACTCAATACTGCCATCCATCAATTTGCAAAAAGACAAATGACCTGGTTTCGCCGGATGGAACGAAAAGGAAATACAATCCACTGGATAGATGGGCATTTATCTTTAGAAGAAAAAACACACAAAATGCTAAATCATGTAAAAAGTTATATATAAAAAACAATTATCTTGTGACGTAATTCTTAAACAAATCATCATGCGAATTGTTCTCTTCTTTTTATTACTCATCTTAATTCAACACAATAGTAAAAGCAATGACCCTTATATATTAGGTGTCCGCTCGCATTACGGGTTTATCATTCCCCATTCCGCATCAATCAGGCAAATTTCAGATGTAAATCCCTGGGGAATTGGTATTGACGGAAGCAAATTATTTACAGGCGAAAAAGCATGGGATTATTGTTTCTGCTATCCCAGAATAGGGATGTCAATCAATTATTTTGATTTTAACCATCCGTCTGTGATTGGACAAGGCCTTATTTCAGCATTATATGTAGAACCATTTTTATCATACCACCGGAAAATGTTATTTTCATATCGCTTTGGCCTGGGCCTGGTGTACCTCGATAAACCGTATGACCCTGTAATCAATCCGCAAAACCTGTTTTACAGTACACACCTTAGTTTTACAGTATACCTGAAAGCGACTGTTCATTACCGGGTCAATGACCAATATACTTTAAGATTATCGGGAAATTACAATCACATATCCAATGGCGGGATCAAATTGCCGAACAAGGGAATTAATTATCCAACAATAAGCATGGGTGTTGATTATCATTTACAAACACCCGAAATAAAAAAAAGAGAAAAAACAAAAAAAGCATTATATGAGGATACGTGGTGGTGGAATACCACACTATTTTTCACCTTAAAAAACAAAAGCAGGATAGATGCTGAAGATGATATATACCCTGTTTATGGTGCTGCAGTGACTTATAATTATTTATTTGCACGGAAAAACGCAGTGTTTACAGGAATTGAATTCGAATCAAACCGTGCACTGCGAAAAAAACTCAGGGAAAAAGACATCAATACAGACCATCGCAAAGGAGCACTTTTGGTAGGACACCAATTGCTTGTCGGCCGGTTTTCTTTCAACCAGTATTTCGGTTTTTATTTTTATTCGCCTCACAAACCATTGCACATCCTATATCAGCGATACGAACTTACGTTCAACATCACAGACAAGGCCTTTACAGGCATCAATTTAAAAGCTCATTGGGAATCTGCTGACTTTTTAGATGTCAGGTTTGGTATTAAATTATAAGGTTCTACCACGAATTTAATGGTAACTTGCGATTTATTTATGGGGGTTGGAAAA
>CAZJWE010000112.1:0-10906 GCA_964549265.1 uncultured Bacteroidales bacterium
AGTGGTACCCGGTGGCAGTCTCAAATATTGGATAAAACTCCCTGCACCAACGGTGCAAAAGTTACAAAACAGGGCAACGCCCTGTCCAAACAAAGCACTAACCCATTGCTCTGAAAGAGCAAAAGCCAATGTTGTTTTTTTCAAATCAATCGTTATTTAGAATAGAGCCAAATCTTTCAATCCGCTAAACAAATCAACGCAACATCACATCAACTAATCACCTCTGCGCTTTAACCATCTCCATACTTCATTAAACCTTATTTTTTTCCCATAAACAAGAATTGCTGTCCGGTAAATTCGTCCGGACAACCAGGTAGTGAAGATAAATGTGAGCACTAACAAAACCATAGATAAAATAAGTTCAGGATACGGAACCCCATAGGGTATTCGTGCCATCATGATGATAGGAGAGGTAAGCGGGATGATAGAAAACCAAAATGTCACAGAGCTGTCAGGGTTTTGAAATGCATTCAGCATCACAATGATCGCAGCAATCAGAGGAATGGTGACAGGCAGCATGAATTGCTGCGTATCTGTTTCGTTATCAATAAGAGAGCCTACAGCTGCAAAAAGCGATGAATACAGCAAATACCCTCCTAAAAAGTAAAAAATAAACATGCATATCATAACTGTAAAATTTATGGCGTGCGCAGAATTAAGAATACTCCTGAATTCAACAACAAAAGGATTTTGAATCGGGTACTCTTCGGGAAGGGAAGAGGAGGGGGTGTATATTTGTTCCTGGATGGCTTTGTCTGGTTTTTCGTTGGATAAAATACTGGCAGGCGTTTGTTTGTTTTTGTTGATTGATTGAATATCAGGGATGAGCGTATTTTGTAAAGAGCTAAAAATAAAAATGGTTAATAAAATCCACAAAATGAATTGGGTTAGGCCTGCCAATGCGACCCCCACAATTTTCCCCATCATTAATTGAAACGGCCTGACAGATGAGATGATTATTTCTACAATCCTGCTGGTTTTTTCTTCAATGACACCACGCATCACCTGTGCACCAAACATAAAAATGAAAATGTAAATAAGAAAACCACTGAAATACGATACACCTGCAACCAAAGCCGGATGGCTTTTCTTTTCCTCACCGGAATCTGTCCACCGGATGGTTTGAATATTGATATCAGTTTTAACAGAACGTAAAATATTGTGTATATTTTCAATATTATGTGAGGCCAGTTTTTGGCGTTCGATCTCTTTCTCAATGGCGTTTGAAATATGCATTACTGCATTCATATCTGGTTGTTTATCAGAATACAACTGGATGGCCTGGGGTGAATAATGAACAATATGCGTGATATACAAAACAGCATAATAATTTGTTTTATCAAAGTTTTTCTTGAGTTCTTTTAATTGAATGCCTTCTAAATAATCGAATTTAAGATATTTTGTATTGGGGATTGTTTGCTGGAAAACATGTGTGCTGTCGATGACAGCAATTCGTTTTACTTCTTTACTTTCCAAAGACATAAGCCAGGCAGGAAGGATGAGAATGCCGGCAAAAAGCATTGGGCCAAGAATACTCATGATGATGAAAGATCTTCTTCGAATTCTTGTTAAAAATTCCCTCCTGATGATAGCCAGTATTTTAGAAAGTCCTTTATTCATTTTGTTTCTTATTTATCACGTGCATAAAAATTTCATCCATTGAGGGCAGTAGTTCTTTAAAAGACACCAGGTGCATTGTTGAAATAATAGACGACAATAATTGCCTGATTTCTTCGTCATTGTTTATTTTTAGATGAATTGTATGAAGCTCTTTTTCCTGTTCGTATTTTAAGATATCTGTTTCGTGTGTTATTAAATCACCGGTTTCAGAAAAATCTCCTTTAGCTATAATTTCATATATGTTTGATTTATAGGATTCTTTAAGGTTTTTTACAGACCCTTGTAAATGAACTTTTCCATGGTCTAATAATGTAATATGATCGCATAGTTCTTCTACAGAATTCATGTTATGGGTTGACAAAATAATGGTTTTCCCCTGATTTTTAAGTGAGATGATCTCTTGTTTTAGCATGTTGGCATTAATGGGGTCAAAACCACTGAATGGTTCATCAAAAATTATAAATTCCGGGTTGTGTAAAATGGTAATTAAAAATTGAATTTTTTGTTGCATTCCTTTTGATAATTCATGAATGCGCTTATTCCACCAAGACGCTATGTTGAATTTTTTTAACCAATATTTGGTTGAATCAACCGCCTGTTTTTTCTCCATCCCTTTTAAGCGGGCCAGGTATAAAATGTGTTCTCCGACTTTCATTTTTCTGTACAATCCCCTCTCTTCCGGCAGATACCCTATTTTATTTATATCAGAAGAACAAAGAGGATGTCCGTTGAAGTAAATATGGCCTTCGTCTTGAGATATAATATGATTAATGATCCTCAATAATGTTGTTTTTCCTGCTCCATTGGGCCCTAATAATCCGTATATGCTCCCTTCCGGGATATCAAAATTAACACCACTAAGGGCAGTTGTGCCGTCAAACCGTTTGCTGATATTTGTTGCTTTTAGAATTTCCAAGTTGTTTTTATAATAATGAAATTTATGTTTTAACATGTAAAAATAGAAAAATATTATTTTTATAATTGATAAAAATAGTGATATTTGCGGTTTAAAAAATGAATACAAATCAAATAATGCTTTTAAGTATATCCATTCCTTTTCAAGAACCTGTTTTTATTATTGCCCTTATACTGATCATCCTGTTGGTGGCACCGATTCTTTTTGAAAAGCTTCGGACACCTTCTATTGTCGGGTTATTGGTTTGCGGAGCATTGGTAGGGCCACACGGGTTGAATCTGCTTTCTCCTAACCTGGAGTTTACCATTTTGGGAACCATTGGGTTGCATTATTTGATGTTTTTAACCGGACTGGAAATTGATATAGAGGATTTTATTCAAAATAAAAAGAAAACCCTTTTTTTAGGATTATTATCTTATGCTTTCCCATTTATAGTGGGCTTTGTTGTTTGTCAGTATGTGTTAGATTATAATATGACTGTTTCATTATTAATAGCTGCAATGCTATCTTCACACACACTTATTTCATATCCTATATTAGGGCAGTATGGGATCGTCAATAAACAGGTGGTTACCATTGTAATTGGTGGAACCATTATAGCTGATGTATTGGCACTTATTTCAATGGAAGTTATAACTGATATGGGGCAGGGGCAATTTGACATTGATATATTGCTTAAGCTTCTTTTGAACTTTAGTATATTTTTTGCTTATATGTTGCTTTTAGTCCCCAAATTAATTAAATCTTTTTTTAAATACTATGAAGGAGATATTAATATTCAATATGTTTTTATATTAACCCTTTTATTTGTATCCGCAGTTATTACAGAACTGCTTAATGTTGAGCCAATTATTGGAGCTTTTTTTACGGGGATCATCATGAATAAATTCATTATAAGAAACTCTCCATTGTTTAAGCGGGTTGAATTCATTGGAAATACATTATTCATCCCTATTTTTTTGATTTCTGTTGGGGTGCTTGCCAATTTTGGGGTTTACATACAAAAGCCTTTTTCAATTGTATCCCTTTTTGTACTCATTGTTACAGCGTTGGTTGGAAAATATGTGTCGGCATTGGTTATGAAGTGGACATATAAACAATCGTTAAATGAATCTCTTATTACATTTGGATTAAGCTCATCCAGGGCAGCATCGGCAATCGCAATTATGCTTGTAGGGTACAACATAGGATTTGTTAATGAATTAATTATTAACCATACTGTAGTACTTATTTTGGTAACATGTATTTTTAGTTCATATCTTACCTCCAGTGCTGCCAAAAAAATAGCGTTTGAAGACGATCAATCCGAACATTCAAAAAAATTAAAAGACAGGATCGTTGTACCCCTTGCAAACCCTGAAAATATGGAGAATTTATTAGAATTTTCTTCCATCATAAAGGATGCTGATAATGAAACACCTATTTATCCTCTTTCAATTATTACAGGCAGAAACCAATCATCTCCCCAAATTCAGGAAGTTTACAAACAAATAGAATCATCTATTGCTCATTTACATGTAGACACGAAATTCGAGATTATTACCCGGATTGATAATACAGTGACCAATGGAATTCATAAAGCTGAAAAAGAATTAATGGCAACCATGTTGATCATTGGATGGCAAAACAGGAAGTTGGCCATAGATGTACTATTTGGCAGTGTTTTGAAAAATCTATTGAAAAAAACAAAACAAATGATTTTGGTTATCAAAACACCATTGTTATTTAAAGACATTCACAATATTCATTTGTTTTTTCCTGAATTTGCAGAACATGAAAAAGGGTATTCAAAATGGATTGACAAAGTGAATACGATTGCAAAAAGGCTAAAATGTAAAATTATTTCGTACGGGCCATATACAACCATGGAAAACCTGAAACAAAAAGCGAATAAAAATAAATTCAACAATTTCCTGGAATATTTTGAATTGAAAAACTATGATACACATAAATTACCCCAAAACAAATCTTCTACTGATTTGTTTATATTTGTTACTGCAAGGAATAATACTATTTCATATAATGTCCATTATGAAAGGATGATAAATAATTACGCCAAATTATTTTCCCAAAACAATTTAATATTTATATATCCTGAACAAGGAGGCAGTACAATGTTCAATTAACAGTTACCGACTCTTCATTGGTGTATGTCCATGTATGAAAGTGCTTGTTTATATGTCCTTTTTTTTTGAAACTCTTGGCTTACATCATTTATCCGATTACATCAAAAATATGACGGATAAATATCATCATCAATAACTCTATCATAATAAGGAACTCTGTTAAGAAACTTATAGTCTCCGTCTTCATAAATTTCTAATGCATAATGGATTGCCCCGTTAGTGATGAATAAATACGGCACTTTTAATGATGTGGCATACCTTGATATCTGGTCAAATGTTTTCTGGTTAATCCCTTCGTCATATGCTTTACATTCAATCATAACCACAGGTTGTCCGTTTTTTTTGTATACAACAGCATCGCACCGCCTGTTAATGGCATTGAATGAAATGGTTTGTTCCACGGAAACAAGGCCCCTGGGATAATGTAAATCTTCGGTGAGATACATTAGGAAGTGTTGCCTAACCCATTCTTCGGGTGTAAGTGCAACATATTTATTTCTGAATACATCAAAAATGATGCTTCCTCCTTTTTTAGGATGTTTAATTTTAAAAGTATATGCAGGAAGATTAAGTAATTTCATAAAATTCTTTATATATTTGAAACAAAGATAAAATTAATAAATAATTTTTAGAAGTACATTATTAAGCATGGTAAAATCTTTTACCTTTGTATTTGGTTTCTTTTACTGTGCTTTTAAACAATCAATATAACTTAAAATTATGACCTATAAGGAAATCATAAATGATCTGAAAAATAAGATTTATCATCCTGTATATTTCCTGATGGGAGAAGAGGCGTATTATATAGACAAGATCAGTGATTATATTATCAACAATGTGTTAGATGAAGCCGAACGATCATTTAATCAGACCGTATTATACGGAAAAGATACAAATATTAATGATGTGATTAATGCTGCTAAACGATACCCAATGATGGCCAATCAGCAGGTTGTGATTGTGAAAGAGGCCCAACACTTGAAAAATTTAGATAATTTAGTCTATTATCTGGAAAAACCACTCAAATCAACAGTGTTGGTGATTAATTATAAATATAAAAAATTAGACAAACGCAAACAACTCTATAAAAAACTTAAAAAAAGTGCACTTGTATTTGAATCACCAGTTATTTACGATTATAAAATACCCGACTGGATTGAACAATATGTCAAAGTACATCAATGCACTATCGCTCATGAAGCATCAAAATTATTGACTGAATATCTTGGGAATGATTTGAACAAGGTAGCCAATGAGCTCGATAAATTAATTTCTACCCTGCCGCCAGGTGAACAAAAAATAAGCATAAAACATATAGAAAAAAATATTGGAATCAGCAAAGACTATAATACGTTTGAGCTGCAAAAGGCATTGTGCAATAAAGACATTTTAAAGTGCAACCGTATTGTAAAATATTTCGGACAAAACCCTAATGCCAATCCATTTCCATTGATCATTGCATCGCTTTATTATTTTTTCAGTAAATTACTTGGATATTATTATATTATTGAAAAAATGAAAGATAAATCCAAAAACAATATTGCTGCTCTTTTAAAGATTAATCCTTATTTTGTGCGCGACTATCAGATGGCAGCAAAAGTCTATGATAAACGGAAAGTGGTGTCCATCATTGAGCTGTTAAGAGAATATGACACCAAATCCAAAGGAGTGGGAAATGTTTCAGCAAAACAGGAAGATTTACTCAAAGAGATGGTTTATAGGATTTTACATTGATTTTTAAATACATTTATTATGATTACCATTATTATTATCATCATAACAGGAGGCATTTCTTTTTTTGCATTTCAGAATAATGCATTGTTTGACAAAATGCTCTTTAACCCATATATGGTAAAGCATAAGAAAGAGTGGTACCGCTTAATAAGCCATAGCTTTATACATGGAAGCTGGATGCACCTGTTGATCAATATGATTGTATTGTTTTCATTCGGACAGGCAATAGAATACTATTTTCCTGCTAAACTGAACAATACAGTGCTTAATTATTTATTATTATATTTTGGTGGTGTTGTTATATCATCCCTTCCTTCTTTGAAAAAACATAAAGACAATTATAATTACAATGCTGTTGGAGCTTCGGGAGGCGTGTCTGCAGTGATATTTGCGACCATCTTTTTTGCTCCGTGGACACCTTTGTATTTATTTGGATTAATCAAGATTCCCGGTATAATTTTTGGAGTGCTTTATTTAGCATATTCACATTATATGCAAAAAAAGAGTAATGACAATGTTGGACACGAGGCTCACTTTGCCGGTGCAATCTACGGATTTATTTATCCTCTGATCATAAACGTTTCTTTATTCTCAGAATTTTTATATGAATTAAAAAGTGGATTATGAATAAAGCTGTTTTTTTAGACAGAGATGGGGTGCTTATAAAAGAAAGGGGAGAATATACGTTTAAAATTGATGATATGCAATTGAATCCGGGTGTTATTGAAAGCCTGCAAATCCTTACAAAAAAAGGGTTTTTATTAATTGTGGTATCGAATCAGGGAGGCATTTCAAAAGGCATATATACAAAGGAAGATGCAGATAAAATACATGCAGAAATGCTGAAACATTTTAAGAAAGCAAACATTAGCATCAAAGAAATATACTATTGCCCACATCATCCCGACATAGAGAATTGTTTTTGCAGAAAACCACAACCATTGCTTATTGAAAAGGCCCTGGCACGGTTTCAAATTGACCCCCGGAAGTCATTTTTAATTGGCGATGGAGACCGGGATATCAAGGCTGCTGAAAAAGCAGGAGTCCATCCCATTAAAATAAAGGCAAACGATAATTTAATGCATTATCTACCATGAGCAACAGGCAGGATTATATTTGTTTTAATGGTCATTTTGTTAAACAGGATGAACCAATTTTGACCCATCACAACAGGGGGTTTAAATATGGCGATGCGGTGTTTGAAACTATTTTTATTACCCGTTCTGCCATTCCTTTTCTTGATGATCATTACAAACGCTTGATTACAAGTTTGAATATATTGAAAATGAACCGGCCTACCAACCTTACTAAAGACGCTATTGTAGGGATGATCATTAAATTGATAAATAAAAACAGGGTATTTAAAGGAGGAAGAGTAAAACTCACGGTATTCAGAAATGATGGAGGATTATATACTCCATTAACCAATGATACTTCATATATCATTGAATTGAACAGGTTAGAACAAGTTGATTTCAACTTGAATGAACGTGGTTTGGTGATTGATGTTTATCCAGTCATTAAAAAACCTTTAAACATATTGTCCAATTTAAAAACTGCTAATGCCGAATTGTTTGTGCTTGCAGGCATCTATAAACAAGAACATGATTTGGATGAGTGCATTATACTCAATGAACGAAATGTTATTGCTGAAACAATGAGTTCAAATATTTATCTTGTTAAGGATAAAAAAATATATACACCCCCGTTAACAGATGGCTGTATAGCAGGTGTAATGCGAAAACAAATAGTAAGAATTGCTGTTCTTAAAGGATACCAGGTATTTGATAACAAATCCATCAGGCCACAGGATTTTTTATTGGCCGACGAAGCATTTATTTCTAATGCTGTAAAAGGGGTTCAGTGGATTGTTGCCTTTAGAGAAAAGCGGTTTTTTAATAAAACAGCAAAAACACTGATCGAAGCATTAAATGAAGACATTCAAAAGAAGAACGAAGACAATTGAGAGAAGTCTGAATGAATTGATTATTTTTGTTGTGAATTTAAATTTATATATATGGATGTTTTAATACAAGCCTTAGGGCTTATTTTGAGCCTCTCGCTTTTGGTCATCATACACGAAGGCGGACATTTTTTCTTTGCAAAATTATTTAATACACGGGTAGAAAAGTTTTATTTATTCTTCAACCCTAAATTTTCGTTGGTTAGATTTAAAAAAGGTGAAACAGAATATGGGATTGGCTGGATTCCACTTGGAGGATACGTGAAAATTTCCGGAATGATTGATGAATCAATGGACAAGTCGCAGATGAAATCTCCCCCTCAACCCTGGGAATTCAGGTCGAAACCCGCATGGCAACGATTTTTTATTATGACCGGTGGAGTATTGGCTAATTTTGTAGCAGCTATTTTGATTTTTGTGTTTATTCTTTTTTTCAATGGAAAAGAAATATTTCCCACAGAGAACCTTAAAAATGGTGTGGTATGGGATTCTCTGGCATTGGCACAGGGACTGGAAAATGGAGATAAAGTCTTGAAAATAGGCGGTGAACCGGTTGAAACATTCAATGATATCAATAAAATGATCGTGAATGATAAACCCGGTACCATTACTGTTGAACGAAACGGAAACCTTAAAACCATCTCGTTACCAAAAAATTTTGTACAACAAATCATGGCACATCAGGCAATCCCAATAGCCATGCCGGCTGTACCTTCTGTAATTGACACTCTGCTCCATGGTCATCCTGCATATAAAGCCGGACTGCAGGAAAATGATACGATTATTCAAATCAATAATGAAAAAGCACTTTATTATTCTCAAATTGTTAAACATATCCGCCAACATGCCAATGACACAGTATTGGTGGGGGTTAAACGAAATAGCGAAATACTGCAATTGCCTGTAAATGTGTCAAAAGAAGGAAAAATAGGTATAGGGTTTACTCCCTGGATCGAATTCATTGAAAGTGAAAAAATAACATACGGCTTTTTTGAGTCTTTTCCTGCCGGGGTTAATTATTTTTCTGAAGTACTGGTTGGTTATGTTGACCAGTTGGATTTGATTTTTACACGTGAAGGGATGCGGCAGGTAGGATCATTTGGTACAATTGGAAGCTTGTTCCCAAAAAGTTGGAATTGGTTGATGTTTTGGCATACAACTGCATTCATCTCCATTATTTTAGCAGTTGTTAATATCTTGCCAATACCTGCTCTCGATGGAGGGCATTTAGCATTTTTAGCATATGAAATTGTTACACGGCGAAAACCCAGCCAAAAAGTAATGGAAGTAGCCCAGATCATAGGAATGGTATTGTTATTTGCATTGCTTATGCTCGCGATAAGTAATGATATAAGAAGATTTCTTTTATGAACCGAACCATATTAATTTTTGAAAATAAAAAAATCAACATATTATATCGCTTTATTATTAACGAATTTTGGATAATGAACAATTAAATAGTTCGTTATTATTATAAATACTTAACATACAATATTTAATAAAGACAAAATTATGAATTTACTTTATATTATAAATGGTGTGATTGGTCCATGGCAAATTATTTTGATTCTTATCATTGTTTTACTTCTTTTTGGAGGCAAAAAATTACCTGAATTAATGAAAGGACTGGGACAAGGGATGAAAGAATTTAAAAACGCATCAAAAGATACAGATCAATCTCAAGAAGAAGATAATAAGGCAAAGGATAAACAGGCAGAGAAGGAGTAATCTCTTTTACGTTATAGTTATTATAGAATTATGAATTAAACAAAACTTTTTCAATGAATTAGTCGTAAATATTATATAGAGGTTCTTATTTTTTTACTAAAAAATATAAGCTCATGAATACATATTTACAACGATTGTTTTATTTGACTTTGATTCTTGTTATAGCAGGATGTGCAGAAGATTATGTGCCAAGCAAAGTAAATACTCCCTTGTTAAGCAGGTCGAATGAATTTCAGGCAAAAGCTACAGTTGGAACCAGTGGAGCTGACCTGCAGACAGCTTATAGCCCTGTAAAACATGTTGGAATTATGTTGAATGGAAATTTGAGTTCAAGAGGTGGAACACTCAAAACAGAGCATCATAACCATCAATATATTGAGGCGGGGGTCGGGTATTATTATCCTTTTAATGTAAAATACCGTTTTGAAATTTTTGGTGTTTACGGAATAGGTGAAATTGAGAGTTATAGTTTCAAATCAAACTATATTAGTGGTTTCAGTGATGTAAATAAATTTTTTATTCAACCTGCAATTGGAATTGTTAATCCGGGGTTTGAAGTCGGTTTTGCGAGTAGATTTGGTGTATTAAACATTACCAATTCTTCACCGGATATCACCAATTCAGGTAATTATTATCCGGTCATAGAAACTGCATTGACTGCAAAAATGGGAATTCAGTTAATTAAACCTGTTATACAAATAGGCTATTCATTTGTGTTAATAAGCAAAGATAACGCCTTTTTTACCCATCAACCCTTTTATATAGCTGCCGGGATTCATTTTAAAATACCCCAATATTATAAATAGTGTTTGTTCCATC
>CAZJWE010000113.1:0-10774 GCA_964549265.1 uncultured Bacteroidales bacterium
TGATAAGGCTGTCGGGGCAACAAATAACTTGTACATTTACAGGTTCAATATCTTCACATGGCCCGTCACCTAATTTGATATAATAGGTGCCAGAAGTCGTGATACTATCGGGATTATTAAGGGTTTCGGTTGCTGTAGAATCCTTCCAGTAAGAACGGGTAAAGTTTTCATAATTTACTGTTAATTTAGGGTGTTGAGCAACAGTGGTAGCTCCTTCATGTTCAAATTGGGCCCCATCACTAATACTATAATCTTGTATTATAAATCCATTATTATCAGATACACCATTCACCCAATCCTGAATCACTTGTAAACCATCACTGTTCAATGAATGGGTTTCCATGGAATTATTATTTACGGTATTGATTGTTCCCAATACCGTGCTCCCATGATCACCGGCACCTGTTGCTCCTGCTGTTTCCCAGGAAGAACCGCTTTTGTAATCATTCCATGTGACTTCATCTATCACCCAGTCTTTTGTAATTTCATAAATATTCAGGGCAGAAGGTGATACATCTTTTGTACGTAATGTAATTTCAGCACTCGTGATCTTCGAGCCGGCAGGTATTTGGCTTAAATCCCATTTTATTAAAGCACTATGACGGTTGGTTACAAACAATGCCTCACCTTCTTTATTGTTATTTGCTTCCCACCCATCGGCGATTGAGACATCTTGAGTTCCACTATAAGAAGCATCGGGATATGCCCCGTCCTGAAATGAAATGGTACCCGAAGAAACGACAGTACTGCCTTCAATAATAGATAAATCTGTTATATCCACAGGGCAATCGGAAGAAGGGTCAGTAATAACCAAATTGGCTAATGAATCGGGACCAATGGTAAGCGTTATTTTATGTGAATCACTTTCGCATGTTGCTGCTCCATTGATGGTTTGTGTCACCCAATAGGAATATGTGCCGGCATCTGTATGTCCGGTTGCAAATGTATTGCTGGCACTACTTTGTTCGATATTTAATAATAAAGAATCACTGTACCAGTGAAAATAAGGATTGCTTTCTGTGCTGGTAGCTTCCAGATCGGGCACGGGTTCTCCAAGGCAACTAAAAACATCATCTCCTCCGGGAGCATCGGGTTTGGGCCCTGCAACAACGGTAAGGGTATCTTTTTTAGGATCAACCTGGCAGGGATTATATACATCTATAATATACTGATAGGTTCCTTCATCACCCGAGGGTACAAAAATTGTTGGATTGGAAATGTTGGTAGCACTTAAAAATCCAAGTGCTGTTGGAGATCCAGTCCATTCATATCGTGTTCCGCCAGTAGCAATTAATTGATATTGCTGATCTACACATATTCCTGCTGTATCACCGGGAATACCTTCTACCATAACATCTACTTCAAAATCATTGAATCCGGCAAGATAACCGAAACGCGAGGAATAATCATGCCCATGCAAATACCCGAGATGAAAAACAGCTGAATCATTGGTTACTCTGACTGCATCTCCAACTTTTACATCCTGTGTGTCAATTTCTATTCTAGCCTCAAGCCAGGTGCCACTCAATGTTGTAGTGACCGGACTAAAATCTCCAGCTTGAATGACATTGGATATTTCAACTCCATTAACATAAAATTCAAAATCACCTTCCGGGATTTTTGCAGGATCAGCAGGATCTTGTAATATAATGTTCATCCATAATTTTTCTGTGTCTTTGTTATCTTGATCTCTGTAATAAACATGATTACGCGTAAACCCTACTTCGTTCGAGCCGGTACATTCATCGAGAGGAGGCAGAATGGCTGCTCCCAGTTCAACAACACCACTGGTCTGATACACATACACATCTTTATCTGCCTCTATATAAATATAGTCTTCACTCGTTGAGTTAAAACAATAATAAGTCGGAACTCCGGCATTGATGGTGACTCCGTCTGTCCCGTTAAATTCCACATATGTAGTATTTTCTACAGCCATCACAAACACACATTCTTTATCTGTATACGACTGGCCCTTTATTGCAATGTATTCTTTCCCTATTCGATCCAAAGGGACTGTTTGGTCTGCTAATAAGTCATATCCCTGGGCCATCTGGCTATCGCTTGCAATGCTAATGGCAATGTCTTTATCTGAAGTAACAACAGAACCTGCAAGGTCTTTATATACATTATTATCCATTGCCGGTATTTGTACGGAATATGATTGCCCCCTCTCCAATACAACATTGAAAGGTGTACCTGCTGTATGGCCTATTACATCTTCAGAAGGATTAATTGTTACGGTTGTATTGTCTTCGGTTGCTACAATCTCAAACGACCTGACCGCATTGGGAGTATATGCTTTGGCATTATGTGAAGGCCATTTATTTTGTTGAATAATGTGGAATTCTGTTCCCAATCCATATCGGCCTTTTAAAGCCAGTATGTCAGTATTTGTTTCTTCATTGTCCTGTCCGGGATCATCGTAATGATTTGTACCGGCAATTTCATAGTATGCACTAACAGGAGCAGAAGTGCTCACCAGTACACCTTTATTAAGCACCGAATCTGCTATTTTGTTTTCTATGTCATCGATATAAGAAGTTAAATCATATCTTTCAACGGAATTGGCCGGAATATTAAATGATATAGGAGAAAATGCCGGGTTTGCCGGTTGGCTTATTGTGACATTGCTGGCATTCTCTAACGTAGTCACTACCAAAGATATAGGCCTATCTCCATGGCCTTCGGTAATCTCAGGTGCTGCAAACCAAAATTCGGTATCTGTTTGGCCAAAGCCATTTTTTGTTATAAGAAGAATAAAAAATGATACGAATAAGTAACGAATTAATGTTTTCATATCTTTAATAGTTTAAGGTTTAGTATCAATTATGCCGTTTAAAGCATGATTTTTTTATTAACATATAACAAATATACAGCTCCTAATGCCCTTTAAAAAATCATCACTAAACCTTGTTATATCAAAGATTGATCATTTATGTTGATTGGTGATAAATCGGGCAAATATTGATAAATTCAAACCTGTTTTGGGGCTGTCCAACAAGTTAACCCGAAAAATTCACCGCAAAACGATAGGAATCAACATAAAAAATCAGGTTCTACTGCAAATTAAATGGAAAGAATAGAGAATTGGAATTTAGAAGTTAGAAGTGTAGAAGTTAGAAGAGCAATGTCAAGCTTTCATTGTTTTTCATTCTTCTTTGTTTTTGTTAAAGTAGATATTCTTCTGATTTTAACTTCTGCATTCTAAAAAGATTCTGGTTCCACTAAATTCATAAAACATACCATTGAGTAACCCGGGTATATGATATAAACCATCTCACAGATTTCAGGATTTATTGGAAGTCCCTTCTATTTTAGAAGGAGATATTCCGAAATGTTTTTTATATGCCCTGGAAAAATTAGTAACTTCCTTAAACCCTACTTTATACGCTACTTCAGAGACTGTAATACCAGGCACTGTTTTTAGTAAATGCATGGCTTTATTTAACTTTGAAAGCTTAATGAATTCTCTGGCAGTAAGTCCTATTATTGATTTTAACTTTCTATTCATATGTGTATGGCTCATTTTAAAATGACTTAACAGTTCAGTCACGGTAAAGTCTTCACAGTGCATATTCTCATTAATAATATCTTTCACCTTTTTGATGAATAGTTCATTAACAGCTTCGTGTTTGATAACAATTTTTTCTTCAACCATATCATCCTGTAAAAATCGTTTATGATAATATTCTTTTAACCGGGCACGATTATTTAAAAGATTGTTGACTTTTGCTGCTAACACATTACTGTCAAAAGGTTTATTTATGTAATCATCGGCGCCGGTTTGATATCCTTGCATCTTGCTTTGATTGGCTGTTTTCGCTGTTAATATGAGAAATGGAATATGATTTGTTTTTTCATTTGTTTTTATGTTGTTGCAAAAATCCAATCCATCCTCTCCTTCCATAACCAAATCTGAAATGATAATATCCGGCAAATGTTCTAATGCTTTTTTGTATCCTTCTTTCCCATCCACTGCTTCAATTATTCTAAAATCATTGATAAACAATGAAACAATAAATGTCCTCATTTCCGGATTATCTTCAGCTACTAGCATTAGGGGTTGCCATGCTTTATTTTTTTTCTTTTTTTCAGATTCCTGTATCACAGAAGTTGAGATAGGTTGCTGCACTATCTTTTGTTGCTTTTGGTTAGCTCCTTTTACATGTTCGGTATGAGCAATATTTTCCTTGTTGAATAAAGGAAGCCTTACAATAAAGCTTATTTTGTTGCCTGGCTCATTTTTTACAGCAATACTTCCATACAAAACGGTAACCAATTCTTTCACCAAAGCCAAACCAATGCCTGTTCCCTTAAAGCTTTTCCTGGTATATTGTTCTGTTTGATAATACCTGTCGAATATCTTTTTTATTTCATTCTCTGAAACAGGTGTACCTGTATTAGAAACCTTGATATCAAGTTGGTCATTTTCGTTTTTATTTTTATTCTTATCTGATGCCGGATTGATATTCATATCTATTGATACCTCTCCATTTTTAAATGTATATTTGAATGCATTGGATAAAAGATTAAAAAGTATTGTTTCTAATTTGGAGCTGTCAAAATAACAATAAAATGATTCATGAGGAGTGTTGACAATAAAATTAATGGCCTGTTTTTGGGCCATAAATTCAAATGATGCAGATAGGTTTTTAACAAATAAAATAACATCACCGTATTGGTAGTTAGGTTTCACATTTCCTGACTCCAATTTGCGCAGATCAAGGATTTGGTTAGTTAAATGCTTCATCCGTTTGGCACTTCCGGAAATTAATTTCAATTGATTATTTATTGTTTCAGGAAGATTGGAATTACTGATAAGCTTTTCCAATGGTTCAATAATTAAGGTAAGCGGTGTTCGATATTCATGAGACACATTTGTAAAAAAATTCAATTTCATTTCATCTTGGGCAAGTTCTCTTTTGAGCTTCAAAATATTATATAAAACATAAACCAATACTATTGATATGATTATATACAGAATAACTGCCCACCAGGTTTTCCACCAGGGTGGGGTGATTTTCAGATACAATACTGTTCCTTTTTCATTCCATATGCCACCATTATTGGAAGCTTTTACATGAAATGAATAATTTCCGGGTGAGATATTATCATAAACAGCAAAGCGTCTTTTTGCAGATGTATACTTCCATTCTTCATCAACCCCTTTCATTTTATATTTAAATTGATTTTTGCCCGGGGATAAATAATTCAGTGCAGTAAATTCAAATGTTAATGAAGATTGGTGTTTACATTTCAAATGCGTTTGATTTAAATTCAATATTTCCTCCATTGGTTCGCCATTGACTAAAATCTTTGTAATATATACAGGAGGAATCACCGGATTCGTTTTTATATCATGAATATTAAATGTATAGAATCCTGAATTTTCTTCAGCTACAAACAATATCGAGTCTTTCAGATACATCCCTGAATTGTTTGTATTCAACCCATCTTTTCTCCCAAAATTTACAATTTTATCTGAAAAAGGATGGATATTTGAAATTCCGGCAAAGGTGTTGATCCACAAATTTCCATATATATCTTCAAATATATTAGAAATCTTATTATGAGCTAATCCATTATCTTCTAAGACATATGATATTGTATCATTTTCTAAATCTATCCTATTCAACCCATTTTCAGTACCAACCCATATGCCTGAACTTTTAAGAGCATGGATTGCATTAATTGTCTGATTGCTTAATCCTTCACCGGTTTTGGGGTTAAAAAAATAATTGATAAATTTTTTACGCTTTAAATTATATTGAGATAACCCAAATTCGGTTCCTATCCATATATTGTTTTGCATATCTTGCTCCAATGTTTTTACTTTATAACTGCATAATCCTTCTGATTCTGAAACATACCGAAACGTATTTTTTTGAGGATCAAACACATGAAGCCCTTCTTGTGTGGATATCCATACATATCCCCGTTTATCATGCAAAATATCATTGACATTATTATGGGAAAGATTATTTGATTCATTCTTGCGTATTATTCGGGCAAATTTATTTTTAGATGGATCATATACTGAAATTCCATTATTTGTACCAATCCATACATGTCCATTTTGATCTTCAGTTATAGACCATATATAATTTCCGGCCAATGACTCGTTGTTATTATTTTCATTCAAAAATCGTTTCATTACCCGGAGGTTTTCATCAAACAATAAAATTCCATCTCCAAATGTCCCATACCACAATCTATTTTGGGAATCAACATAAAACGTTTTCCCATAATCGCGATGCTTTGATTTTGCAACAGCATGATAATATGTATTAAAATTATTTTTGTATGGAAAATATACATTCAGTCCCTTGTCATTAGCAATCCAGATGTTTCCTGCATTGTCGCGGAATATTTTCCTAAAAGTGCCTTGGTTTTGATCATTTTTATTTTCAAAATCCGGATATTGTAGAGGATCATTATAGCTGTTGTCCGTATAAATTAATAACTTTGAGTTAGTTCCTATCCATAATTTTCCGGCATGATCAAACATGGCAGAATAAAATGCCCCTTCTGCTTGATTTGCAGTATCTATTATTCGCTCATTTTCAGGATCAAAAATGATATGAGGAAGATGTCCATTGCCAAAAGAAGCCCCCAGGTGAAGATTACCAGCAGAATCTCTGGCTATTTTGTTTACAATGTTTTGCTTAAAATTATCTCCTAAAAGATATTGGTTTATTTCCAGGTTATCTTTGTTTATTTTTATCAATCCATGGCCCCAACTTCCAATCCACAAATAATTTCTTTCCCCTTCCATAAAAGTTAAACATGAAATATCCCTGGTTAAAGATGCTGTATCACCATCATACAGTTCAGGTTTTATATGTATCCTGATCATTGAGTCTTGTTTAGGGTGATAAAGATTTAGCCCAAATGAAGTGGCAATCCAGACTCTTCCTTTTTTATCCTGATATAAGTCATTAATGGCATTTTTCCAAAGTGTATTCGATTTTGCTGAATCATAAAATATTCGTTCAAATTGCCCATTATATTTGTTTAATATATTAAGCCCATATTTTGTTCCTACCCATAATAACTGTTTATTTTTATCTTCTATGATGCATCGAACCTCATTATTTGATAAACTGGTGGTATCTTCCGGATTATGTTGAAAAACTTTAAAGTCATATGCATCATAGCGGCAAAGGCCGTTTCGGGTTCCAAACCACATGAATCCTTGTTCATCCTGTAAAACATCCATGATAAAGGGAGAAGGGAGGCCATCTTCCACGGAGATATGCTCAAAATATAAATTTTGATAATCAATGTTTCCGTTGGATAAAAGGACATTCCATCGAAAAAATGAAAGAATAAATATACAAATATAAAACACTTTCATGCAGTTCATAATATACTTCTTTTGTAAGAACCTTACAAATTACTAAATTTTGTAATCTTATTCAATGATTTGCAACAAAAACATGTAAAATTCTTTTGTTTATATGTTATTTCTCTAAATATTTATTCCTCCTCATCCTCTCCCAATAAATATTTATTTCTATCAACTTCAGAAGGCGATTTTCCATGGTATGCTTTAAATGCTCTTGAAAAATTAGACACTTCTTTAAATCCTACTTTATAAGCTACTTCTGATACTGTTAGATTCGGTTTTGTTTTTAGCAAATCCATTGCTTTATTAAGCCTGCTGGTTTTAATAAATTCGCTTGCTGATATACCTAAAATATTTTTTAGTTTTCTGTTCAGATGATTACGGCTAATGTTCAGATCTTCTGCCAATTGGCCAACAGAATAATCGTCTTTATGCATGTTTTCATTGGTTATAGCTTTAACTTTATATAAAAACCGATCTACCGGATTCATTTCTTCAGTTACGTTATTCGGAGCCACTTCGTTTAGCACATAACGTTTGCGATACATTTCTTTTAATGATGTCCGGTTGGATAATAAGTTTTTCACACGTGCATCCAACAGTTCACTACTAAATGGTTTGACCACATAATCATCAGCTCCGGTTTTATATCCCTCAAGTTTATATTCGTCTGCTGTTTTCGCCGTAAGTAATATAAAAGGGATATGATTTGTTTTTTCTTCACGTTTGATGTCTTTACAAAACGCTAACCCGTCATAATCAGGCATCATAATATCTGATATAATGATATCAGGCATGTATTTTATTGCTTTTTCGAATCCTTCTTTGCCATTTTCAGCTTCTATTATCTTAAATTTATCGCTAAACAACGACACTATAAACGCCCTCATTTCTTCATTATCTTCTGCTATTAGCATAATCTGTGTATCTTCATTCGAGATGTTTTCATCTAATTTTTCCTGTTGTTCACCTTCAATCCCCCGGGATTCGCCGGTAAGTTTCTGATAAGCAGCAAAACACTTATTTTCATTAACCCCCGTAGATTGAGCCGCTACAATGTGGTCTTCAGGAATAGGCAATTGAACAATAAAACATGTTTTTCCTTCTTTACTTTCAACAGAAATAGTTCCATTTAATGTGTCTACTAATTCTTTGGATAATGCAAGGCCAATGCCGGTTCCTTCACTTTTACCGAATGTTTCATCTTTTGATTGATAAAATCGTTCAAATATTTTTTTAATTTCATCATCTAAAATTTGTCTACCCGTATTTGTAATCCTAATGATGATTAATCTTTCTGAGGTATCTTTGTCACGATTATATTTTTTATTTTGAATATCAGCTTTATATAATATTTTTCCCATTCCCGGAGTAAATTTAAATGCATTTGAAATAAGATTTAACAGAATGGTTTCCATTTTTTCTTCATCATAATAACACATATATGAATCATAAGGACAAACAAATTCGTATTGTATTTCATGCTGATCTGCCAACGGAATGAAAGTAGCATATGTTCTTTTAAGAAAGGAAATTATATCCTTATATTTATATATTGGTTTTAATTTGCTAATATTCAATTTCCGCAATTCAAGGACCTGATTAACCAAATTCTTCATCTTAAGGGCATGAGTATATAAGATATTCAATTCTTTTTGTATAGAATCCGGGATATCAAATTTTTTAAATAATTTTTCTAATGTTCCGTATATCAAAGATAGAGGGGTTCTGAATTCATGGGAAATATTTGTAAAAAATTTCAACTTAAATTCATCGTTTTCATGTTGAATCCGCGCTTTTTCCTGCTGTATACGTGCCTTTTCCTGCTGTAACTTAACCTTTGCTTTACTTGACATTAAAAGGTATAACAAATACATCAACCCTGTGATAATTAAAAAATACCCCACTATTGCCCAGCAGGTTTTCCACCAGGGAGGCAATATTTTAAACCTCATTGAATCTCCCTTTTCATTCCAGACTCCGTCATTGTTTGATGCGATTACCCGGAATTCATAATCACCAGGTGATAAATTATTATAGGCAGCAAATCTGCTTTTAGCACTAGTTGTGATCCATTGTTCATCATATCCTTTTAATCTGTATTTATAACGGTTTTCATCAGGTACGGTATAATTTAATGCAGAAAAAATGATTTCTATTGACGATTGATCATGCTTTAATATCAGGTCGTTTTTAGATTTTTGTTTCAATTGCAATGTTGGATATCCATGCAATATTTTTTTTCCGTCAACTCTTATATCGGTTATATAAACGGGCGGAATTACGGGACTCAAACGTATGTCATTGATATTAAACTTATAAAATCCTGATGAATTTGCCCCGATATACAAAATAGACTTCTGCAAAAACATTCCGGTATATTTTACGTTTAATCCGTTTTGTTTGTCAAAATTAATTATTTTGTTCGTTTTAATATCCATCCTTGAAACACCATCCGGAGTGTGAATCCATAATCGATTTTCAATATCTCCATATATTCGTCTAATGCAATTAGACAATAATCCATCTCCTTCAAAAACATATTCTATGGTATCTTTATCCGGGTTTAGTTTGTTTAAACCATAATCGGTTCCAATCCATATATAACCGTTTTTATCCTCGTATATTGCATTCACTAACTTATTGCTCAATCCTTCATTGGCCTCAGGATTGTAATAATAATTTTTAAACTTATTTTTTTTAGGATTAAAACACGATAATCCATTATATGTCCCGATCCATATACATCCTTCTTTATCTTCCATTAATACCTTCGGCTTATAATAGCATAATCCATCCTGCTCTGTTATATGCCGGATTTGTTCATTTGGTTTTAAGATATCAAGTCCTTCCTGTGTCGCTATCCAAACATTCCCTTTACTATCGTGTAACAAATCGTATATCAAATTATGAGTTAAATTTGAATATGGTTTAATCTGCTTACTTATTGTTTTAACAAATTTCTTTTGAACAGGGTCATAAACAGATATGCCATGATTCGTCCCGATCCATATTTTTCCACGTTGATCTTCTTTAATACACCAAATATAATTTCCGGTTAGCGAATGAGATTGTGCGGGCTTATTTAAAAACCGTTTTGTTAAACGAAGTTTTTCATCAAACAATAGCAAACCGCTTCCAAATGTACCATACCATAAATTATCATGGCTATCTTTATACAATTTTTTCGGGAAGTCCCGGAAATTCGGATTTTGGATCCGATATAGGAATTCATTAAAATATGTTTTATAAGGATAGTACACGCTTATCCCTTGTAAGGTTGATATCCAAATATTCCCGGATCTATCCTGAAAAATTGCATTAAACACGGTACCTTCCGGCAACTTGCAATCATCTTTAGGATATTTATAAATTTTCTCATAGGTGTCTCCTGAACAGATAAATAGTTCATCATGAGTAGCT
>CAZJWE010000114.1:0-10699 GCA_964549265.1 uncultured Bacteroidales bacterium
TCTTTTCCAATTCCAGTTGCCAAGGTTTTCATGCGGGCCGGAAATATATACACCGTTGAATTGATTAGAAAATATGGTGTCACCCTTAAAAGTGATGAAATATCCATCTTGTTTGAATGTCTCAATAACCTGGTTCATATCCAATTGAAATGAAATGGTGGTACTTTTATTTTCAGGGTTTTTATCAACAGCTTGGTAATCATGAATTAACGTATCGTCTTTTCCAAAAACAAACGTATCGGTTGTGAATTTTGTAAAATCATTATCAAACCTGATTCGTCGGCTCATGCCCCAACCCGATTCATTGTCGTCGCCATTAATGGAAAACTTAAACTCAAGGACGATTTTATCGGTATAGTAATTTGATTCAATGTGTTTACGGGAATGTGCCGTTGCATTGAAATCGCCCTGGTTAACCCTATCATGGTAAAGCTTATAGGAATCCGTCTGATAGATAGAATTTGTTTTTTCTTTTTTGCAACCAATAAACAATACCGCGAAAATTAAGAGATGTAAACACTTCATAATCTATATGTTTTGAGGTGAAAGATACACCACAAACCCACCGTTTTCAGGCATTTTTATGGTTATGGTGCTATCTTTGGTTACTTCAATATGTTCAATTTTCACACCGTCGCGGTCATCATCTTTGTAGATTTTTCCTGAGTAACTTCCATTCGATAAAAAATCAAAACCCAGTTCAACTCTTCGTTCCCCTGCAGCATTTATAGCTCCTATAAACCAATCGACCCCTTTTCTTCGGGCCAGGCAGCAGAATTCGCCCGGGTAGCCGTCAATAAAATGTATTTCATCCCATGCGGCAGGAAGTTTTTTGAACAGCTCCTTTGCCGGGGAATTGCGGAACTCTTCCGGCTTGTCGGCCATACACACCCAACCCGATTCGTAAACAAATGGCAAAGCCATTTCGTGGGCGTATGTGGTTTTTCTGTTTTTAAATGAAAAACTGACAGGGGTGTAATCCATTGGGCCGTCAATGTTCCTTGTAAAGGGAAGGGTGGTGTTGTGCACCGGGGTTGGCCAATTGGGCTTGTAATTAAATTTATAATACTCAGCGCCACGCACACCTTCATATGTCATAATATTAGGATAAGTGCGGTGAAGTCCACGGGGCGTAATGGAACCATGGAAACTCACCATGAGCTCATATTCAGCGGCATGGGCAGTGACTTCTTCATACCATTTCATAGCGGGTTGTTTGTCGCTATTGATAAAGTCGAGCTTGATGCCCGATACACCCCATTTTTTGTAGGTGCCGAATATATCATCCCGTTTTTCAGGGGTGTCCAGGTTGCGGCGTTCATCCCATCCAATAACCTTGATTCCTTTTGATATTGCATACTCAATCACCTCGGGGATGTAATCTATATCACGCCAAAAATCGGCAGCGAGCCCGCCCTTGTTGCCTATCAGGCCAATGTCAAATTCCACGTAATCCCAGTTCATTTCAGCTGCAAAGTCAATATACATTTTCATTATTTCGGGGTCATCGTTCGCCAGGCTGTTTCCCCACCAGGGAAATGTGGCTATTCCGGGTTCTATCCAACCGGTATTTTTTATTTTGGAAGGTTTGTTCAGGCAGGTAATCAAATCCGATTCCAGGATATCTGCAAGTTTGTTGCCAATGATCATGCAGCGCCAGGGGGTTTGCATGTTTGGGTATGCAGTAATTTCCACCGGTTCTTTGCTCACGTATACTTCCCATTCGCCTTTGTTCGGGTTTTCGATGGTTTGGTCGGGCAAATGCACGGCAAGCCTGCCGTTTCCATTGTGTATCAATTGGGCTGCCACATATTGGCTGTCAATTTGTGCATCGCTGATATATATCCAGGTACTGTCGGGCGTTTGAACCAACGCGGGAATATAGTAGGCAGGTTTATTCATGGTATCAACTAGCCTTTTTACATAAAAATTCTCGTAATCGTTGGAATAGTTGTTGAATTCCTGTATCCAGGCCAATGATTTTTCGGGCAGGTTAAATTCGCTTGTTTCGTTGGAAACAAAACAATTAGGGTTGTACAATTTGTACCTGAAAGCTACACCTTTATTACTAACCTGGAAAATCAGGTCCATTTTGTTCCCCTGATCGTTCTCAAGCTGTATTGTTTTTTGATTTGCCTTATATTTATGAATTAGCCTTTTTCCCGTGGTTGTAGTAAAACTGTCGTTTACTACAGTATTTGAAACAGAAACGATTTGCAGGTTTGAGCTAAACTGTTGCAATGTATCTGTCAGGTCAATGCCCAATTGAGATGGTTCTATGACAATATTTTCATCCAAGTAAACGGAATAGAAAGGCATGCCTGTGCTATCCAAATCCACGTTCACCCGCAATGATGAATCGGGGGAGTACAGTTCTATGCTTTTTACCCCTTTTTTTTGCTGACATGCATTCGCAATCAAAACAACGAATAAAGTAAGTGTAAGTATTTTCATAGTCTAATTTTTTTACCAAAAAACAATATATAAGACAGCTAAAATAATCAGAAGCACATACGCACTGATATTGAAACGTTTTCCTGTTGTAAATAATTCCCTGTCCAGTGCAATGGCTTTTTTGTCATCGTCCCCCGGAGTTGTTGTTAAGGATACCATTACAATGATGGCCATGGTGAGCGTGAAAGTATAAAACATTTGATCAAGGAATGGCATTTCTATGGGCATAAGCTTAAGCATCAGAGCAATGGGAATGGATATGAGTACGCCTGAAATGGCTCCTTTCACAGATGTTTTTTTCCAGAACAACCCCAGGAGGAACACCGCCAGGATTCCGGGACTGACCAATCCGGTATATTCCTGTATATACTGGAACATTTGTGGGACAGACCCCAGTTGTTTGGCGACAGAAGCTGCGATAACAAGAGCAGCTAAAACAGAAATGCGGCCTACCCTTACAAGTATTTTATTTCCGGAATTTTTGCCGATATAGGGTTTGTAAATATCCATGGTAAATATGGTAGCCGTGGAATTGAGCATGGAGGCCAATGAAGAAACGATGGCAGCTGATAATGCCGCGACTACAAGCCCTTTCATGCCAACAGGAATAAAATTGCTTATCAGCCAGGGGTATGCCCTGTCATAATCAATACCGCCCCCCGTTTTTGTAAATACTTCCTGGACCCCGTCAATAACAGCCGTGCCTGCAGGTTGGGTGTACATGACATAGGCGATGATGCCCGGGATCACAACAATAATCGGGACGATTAGTTTTAAAAATCCTGCGAATACGAGTCCGCGTTGCGCTTCGGGCAATGATTTGGCTGCCAGGGCACGTTGGATGATGTATTGGTTAAAGCCCCAATAATAAAGATTTGCTACCCATAACCCTCCTATGAGGATTGTTATTCCCGGAATGTTTTTAAATTGTGGATGGCCTTTATCAAGGATCATATGAAATTTGTCTCCTGCTACATCATAGATATGAGAAAGGCCGTTGAACACGCCACCTTCCGGTGTAACATGATGCAAGGCTATGAATGTGGTAATCAATCCACCAATTACCAAAAGCACAACCTGGATGACATCTGTCCATGCCACTGCAGCAAGCCCGCCCCAGATTGAATATGCCGCGGCAAAAAAGGCAAGCCCAATGATGAAAGCCATGGTCATACTTCCGTCGCCGGTTCCTAAAATCGTGTCGAGGGCCTTTGCCCCGAGGAACAGGACAGAAGTGAGGTTTACAAATATGAACAGGCAAATCCAGAAAATGGCAAGGATGGTTTTCAGGGAGGTATTGTAGCGTTTCTCAATGAATTCGGGGATGGTGTATAAGCCCTGTTTAATGAAAATGGGGAGGAAGAATTTTGCGATAATGATCAGTCCCAGGGCCGCCATCCATTCATACGAAGCAATGGCCAGGCCTATGGCAAAACCGGAACCTGACATGCCAATAAAATGCTCGGCAGAAATATTGGCTGCTATCAATGAGGCCCCGATGGCCCACCAGGGCAACGATTTTCCTGCTAAGAAATAATCTTCCGTGGTTTTTTCTTTTCCTTTTGTCCGGGAGACCCAAAGCCCTATGCCAATGATTACTGCGGCATATATCCCGAAGATGATGTAATCTGCTAATTGAAATCCTGAGTTCATATGTTTATATTTTATTTTTATTCACTTCGTTCATGAGATCGCTTTGCTAAGTTCAATGGTCATATGGTGCTCGCCATGAGTTTAATTGATTGACTTTGTGTGATCGAAATAGATTTTCAATAATCATGCGGGTGTGTGTTAAAAAAATTTGTCATGGCTCGGTTCATTTGATTAATTTATTTTGATGATGAAATGATTGATACTCCATCCAAAATATCAACCTTATAGATTCCGGGTTTACTTCCGAATTCATTTTGAAAGTTAAAATCAATCCCGTCAATAAATTTATCAAGAAATTCTTCCTGAACCAGGTTGAGGGTGCATCCTCCGAATCCGCCGCCCATCATCCTGGCTCCTGCTGCATATCCCGAATGTTTGGCATAATCTACCAACACATCAAGTTCTTTGCAGCTTACTTCATATTCATTGCTTAGCCCGGCGTGTGTTTCAAACATTAGCTGTCCGAATGCTTCTGTTTTACCTTGCTCCAGATGTTTGCAAGCCTGGAGTACACGGAAATTTTCTTCAGTGACGTATTTGCCCCGGTGAAAGAGTTTTTCTGTAAAGAGGTGTTGGTATTTGTATATTGTTTCGGGAGTTACATCGCGAAGGTTAGTGATGCCCGGTTCTGGTTCTTTTAGTAATTCAACAATTTTTTCGCATTCCTGCCTTCTTGTATTGTATTCGGATGACGCCAGGGAATGTTTAACCTGTGTGTCGCACAGTATAAGTTGGTAATCCGGGATATGTGCCGGGATATATTGATGATCCAATGTTCGGCAATCGAGGCGTATTGCTTTATCTTTTTTCCCGAAAACACAGGCGAATTGATCCATGATACCGCATTTTACACCCGCGTATTCATGTTCGGCCTGTTGTGCCAGCTTTATGATATCGGTTTTATCAATATTGAAGTTAAAAAGCTTGTCAATGGCTGTAACAAATCCTGTTGTCAGTGCAGCAGATGAGGAGAGCCCGGCACCAATCGGGATGTTGCTGTTGAACACGCAGTCAATCCCCTTTACATCGTAACCTTTGTTGGATAAGAGGTTGCAAACCCCGACGAGGTATTTAGCCCAGCCCTTATTTTGATGATCCGGTTCATTGATACTTACTTCAATGGTTTCGTCTACGTCTGCTGCAAAAACCCGCAATCGTTTATTGTTATTTGCGGATACAGCAAGCAGCATTGATTTATCAATGGCAGCAGGCAGCACAAAGCCATCATTATAATCGGTGTGTTCGCCCAACAGGTTGATCCGGCCGGGAGCACGCACGATTATTTCAGGTTGATGCCCAAATGTTGAGGTAAAGATATTTGCAATGTGTGTAGTCATTCATTTATATTTTTACAATCCGTTCAGAAAACCCGTTGATTTTTTCTTTTTTGAATTTGTAATAATGAGCTCCTTTTTTGGACTCTTCAAAGTTTCGTTCGGACAGTTTTGTGATAACATTCATGGTTAATAGTTTTTTCCGGAAATTCCCGGGGTCAAATTCATGTTGAAAGAGTGCATTGTACAATTCTCTCAGTTGTGAGATGGTGAATTTTTCCGGCAATAATGATTTGATGATAAACTCGTGTGTTGCTTTTTGCCGCAGCCTGCTTAACGCATCCTGCACCATTTCATTATGATCGAATATCAGTTTTGGCAGGTTGTTGATATTAATCCATTTAGCTCCTTTGCGTTCAGCATTCACAACCCGTTCATTGGTCATGCGGATCAGTGCAAAAAATCCCACACTCACTACACGTCCGCCGCTATCGCGGGTTGGTGATGAATAGACGCGGACCTGTTCCATGAAAATATCATCAAGTGATGTTATTTTTTCCAGCACCCGCGAGGCAGCCGCTTCTACTGTTTCGTTTTCATTCACCCATCCACCGATCAGTGACCATTGGCCTTTTTCCGGTTCAATTTCCCGCTTGAAGAGGAGGAGTTTCAATGCTCCTCTTTCATAGCCAAAAATAATGCAATCTACGGCTAATAGCTGTTTGTGTTGGGATTTGTATTCTTGTACAACCATTAAAAGTATTTTTTACTTTTGTTATACAAAGATACAATTTTTTTGATAATATTTATAATAGAGATATAATAACATGTTGTTGTGGACGTGTTTACCAGCAAATGTTAATACGTCAACACTATCATTAGAGATTAATATAAAACATTCAAAATCAATGCAAGCTGTTTATACTAAACACTATACATTTTAAAAAAATCGATGTGAAAAATAATAAAGCAACAATTCTTTCGTCTTTTAAATACAACATTTTTTTTAAAATTAAAAATTTCTTAATTATGAAAGTATTAAATTATTTAAGCGTAGCTTTTTTGGTTATGACAATTGTGTGGAGTTGTGATCAAAGTAACTCTAAAAAACAAGAAAACAAAATTCCTCAGGAAGAACAAAGGCAAATGCCTGAACAATCAGGACAAAAATCAGACCCTTTCCAGCAACCGACACAAGAAAATAATGTAAGTGATGAAGAATTAAAAGCATTTGCAGCAGCTTCACGTCAAGTGCAAACTATTGACAATGAAGCCCGTCAAAAAATAAGTGATATGTTAAGGAAAAAAGGACTGGATTTACAACGTTTTCAAGAGCTTCAACAAGATCAAACAAGTGCTACAAATGAAGAAAAAGAAAAGTATAAGGTTGCCTCTAAAGAACTTGAAAGAATACGAGAACAAGCTAATCAAAAAATTAAAAAAGAACTAAACGAAACAGGATTAACATTATCTCGTTATGAAGAAATTGGTAGTCTTTTACGAAGTGATCCGAATTTACAAGAACGGTTTAAAATGATTCAATCAGTAAAATAATATTTCTCAATTGTTTAATATAAAAACCCTATTTTTATTATGTGTACAGTAAAAAAAATAACAAGTTTGTTTATGACGCTTATTATCAGCAGTGTAGGAATTTTCGCCCAATCTGGAGAGGAGGTAACAGATAAGGAACTAAAGCAATTTGCTTCCGCATACCAACAAGTACAAAATATTAATCAACAAGCTCAACAAAACATGATTGAAGCTGTTGAGGAAGAAGGATTTGAAATTCAGCGCTTCAATGAAATCCAACAAGCACAGCAAGACCCTAATCAGGATTCTGATGCTACTGATGAGGAGATAAGAAAGTATGAAACTGCCTCAAAAAAAATTGAAAAAATACAAGGACAGGCTCAGCAAAAAGTGGAAAAGAAAATTTCAGAAGAAGGATTATCGCTCGCCCGATACCAGGAGATAATAGCAGCCATACAAAATAGCCCTGAATTACATGAGAAATTGCAGGAATATTTACAAGGTTAAAATAATTTTGTACTACTGTGTTGGAATAAAGATATGTAATATACTCTGTCTTTGTCCAATACAGTAGTGCATTCATATGTTTATTTTTAATTTTTCAAAGGTCATATGGAGCTCGCCATGAGTTTAATCTATTGACTTTGAGTAAATCAAATAGCTTCTTAATAATCATACTCGTGTGTGACAATTTTTTTGTCATGGCTCGGTTCATCTGTTTATTTCGATTTTACTGATTTTTTAATTTCTTGAAATACTGTTAAGATTCAAAATTATTTTATATTTTGGCGACATGAATATAAAATATATAATAAATATTGAAGGGAAAATTTTAATGGTCCTGTCATTATTTATGATAACGACTATACCTTGGATTTTTTATTTTAAAGAATTTCACTTAATTAATCCTATAATATTATCTATAGTAATTACTTTCATATTTGGCTTTTTACTGTTCTTTTTTACAAGAAAAAACAGCACTGAATTTCATCTTAAAGATGGATATATAGTGGTTTCTTTGGCTTGGATATTAATGGGACTGGCAGGAAGCTTACCTTTCTATTTATCAGGGTCAATGCCTTCATTGATAGATGCAATCTTTGAAAGTGTTAGTGGATTTACAACAACAGGGTCCTCAATTTTAACAGATATAGAAGCCCAGCCAAAATCAATTCTTTTTTGGAGGAGTTTGACACATTGGATAGGAGGTATGGGGATAATTGTTCTTGTTATTGCTATTTTGCCATCATTAAAAATTGCAGGATACCAATTATTTTCAATGGAGACGACCGGTATTTCATCGGATAAAATTAAACCAAGAACATCTGACATTGCAAAACGATTGTGGATAATATATGTGTCATTGACTGTATTATTAACTTTTCTGCTTATTTTAGGTGGAATGAATTTTTTTGAAAGCCTTTGTCATTCGTTTGGAACAATTGCAACTGGCGGATTTTCACCAAAAAATTCAAGTATAGGACTTTATTCTAATTATATACAATATATTATTACCGGTTTTATGATTTTATCTGGTATTAACTTTGCTTTACACTATTATTTATTAAAAGGTAGACTTGATAAAATTAAAGAAAATAGTGAGCTTAAAGCCTTTTTATTAATAATTTTATTTATAGGATTCTTAATAACGATTATTTTACATTTTGAACAGGACCTGCCTTTTGAAAAATCATTTCGCGATTCATTTTTTCAAGTTGCGTCAATAATTACTGCTACCGGATATGCCACTACTGATTATTTAGAGTGGAAAGAAATAGCATGGATTCTCATTTTTTTGTTAATGTTTGTTGGCGCATGTGTTGGTTCAACAGGAGGTGGAATTAAAGTAATACGTCATGTTGTAGCATTAAAGAATATACGGAGATATTTTCTTAGGTTATTACATCCAAATCTAATTAAACAAATACATATTAATGGTCAAATAATATCAGATGAGAAGTCTGGTTCAATCATAACATTTATTGGTATTTATTTATTAATTGTAGCATTTAGTACTTTAGTAATGGCCTCTATGGGATTAGATGGAAAAACATCTATGGGAGCAGTTCTTGCAACTTTAGGAGGAATTGGCCCCGGTATTGGAACGGTTGGACCTGCAAGCAATTTTGCTCATATTCCTGATTTTGGAAAATTATATCTATCTTTTATTATGATAATTGGACGTTTAGAGATATTGACTTTTTTAGTTTTATTTACACCTACTTATTGGAAAAAATAGATTATTGATGAAAATGGCTACAAAAAGCAAAAATTTTAATTTTATAGTTCTAACCGGGCGGTGCATTGATAGATAGCATGGCACGGATTTTGCAGTTATCTTTCAAGTAATGATGAAAGTACATCATAACAAAATGAAGACATATTCAGGAGTTAGCCGAAAATCCATAAGAGTAGGTATAATAAAAAATGAATAAAAATTATGAAAAGCACATTGATAACAAAAAATGGCGTATTCCGCTCTATCCTGTCAATATTGATACTATTACAGATAAGCGGGTGCAATATAAAGGCTCCTGATAAGGAAGAAACAAACAATAAGCCAACGGAAAAAACATCATTGCACAGGGAAGCCCAGGATATGGGCAAAAAACCATGGACACTGGATATGGAGCAAGCCACCATCGACAATGAAGATTACAGGCTTGTTAACTGGACAGGGGAACATATACAACTGGTTTTGATGAGTCTTGATCCGGGAGAAGAAATAACACTGGAAATGCATAAGAGCCGTGATCAGTTTATCCGTATTGAACAAGGCGAAGCTCATGTGCGAATGGGAAAAACAAAGGATCATCTTGATTTTGATAAAACAGTAGGCGATGATTGGGCCATACTGATCCCTGCAGGCTATTGGCATCATTTAGAAAATACCGGCAATGCGGTATTGAAATTATACACGGTTTATGGGCCACCAGAACATGCTAAAAGCACAAGACATGAATCACTTAAGGAAGCCAAAGAACATCACCATTCCGAAGAATAATAAGAAGAGCAAAAATAACTCTGTACCTATGAAATAGCAGTAATTAGTGTTTAGTTGTTGAGTTTACCCGGAAAAAATGGATTGCAATAAGCTAAAAGGTTTATTAATAGTTTTTTTATGTTGATTTTTATCGTTTTGAGGTGAATTTTCAGGGTTAATACAACATTCCTGCTGCACTTTAAAAAAGCACAGCAGGAAATCATGCACTTATGCATTTGCAGTAGTGGTTTTTGGGGTTTTGGAGTTTTGGCGGAGCGGCAAAATCTCATTAGCCAAAATTTCGGTTATGTACTTCTTCTGCCCTTCTTTGTCTTCATAAGAGCGGTGTGTCAATTTGCCCTCTAAGGCTATTACATTTCCCATGCCCACATAATCTTTTAAAAAAATGGCTGTTGCATTCCAGGCGACAATATTGTGCCATTGGGTGTTGGTGACTTTCTCGCCATTACCGTTTTTATAGGTTTCTTTTGTAGCCAATCTTAAATTTGCAACGGACTTGCCATTTTCAAATGTTTTTACTTCCGGGTCTGCTCCCAGGCGGCCGATCAATTGAACACTGTTTTGTAAATAATTTATTTTTAATAGATTGTGATAGAAACCACAAGACTTCTAAACCCATGTGTGTGGTATGAAATAATTTTTTTATATTTGAAGAGATTAATTTTTTAAAAATAAACAGATAACGAACTATAGAAGGATTTGCTATATGGCCGTTATGTCAATGAGTTATGAACGTGAACCAATGTTTATATAATAGTCATAAACAACATGTCGTTGTAGA